>JAQVZN010000033.1 GCA_028708155.1 Minisyncoccota bacterium
TGAATGTTCTTAGTCAGAAATAATAAAGTATTGACGAATATTTAAAAACTTGTTAATATACTTTTGTTATTTAAATATTAAATTTAATATATATTATGCTAGCTGTAATTAAAACAGGAGGTAAGCAATACATTGTAAACCCTGGAAAGAAAATTAAAATTGAGAAATTAGATATTGAAGAAGGCAAAAATGTAACTTTTGACGAAGTTTTACTTATTAACGACGAAAAAGGGACAGTTATTGGAGATCCTGTTATTAAAGGAGCTACTGTTACTGGAAAGGTTTTAACTCAAGATAGACACGAAAAAGTTATTATCTTTAAACATAAACCTAAAAAGAGATATAGAGTTAAGAAAGGACATAGACAACCATACACAGAAGTAGAAATATCTGAAATTAAATCAAAATAAAACCCCGTACAGGGGTTTTTAAAATTGAATATCTATATCGTTAGGACTATTACTTCCTGGTATTTGTTCGTCATTGTAATCCATACCAGTTTTTTCTAAGTTTCTAAAACTTGATTTAGAATTATCAAAGAAAAGTTCTAATTTTCCAATAGGTCCGTTTCTGTGTTTTGCAATGATAATGTCAGCAATTCCTTTTCTAGGAGTTTCTTTCCTATAAACTTCTTCTCTATAAATGAAAAGAACAACATCAGCATCTTGCTCAATTGATCCAGAGTCTCTTAAATCAGATAGTTTAGGAATACTAGGCGTTCTTTGCTCAACGGCTCTAGAAAGCTGCGACAAGGCTAATACGGGCACGTTTAACTCTCTAGCTAGTCCTTTTAATTGCCTTGATATTTCTGTAATTTGTTGAACCGCTCCAATATTTTTATTACTTGGTTCTATTAATTGTAAATAGTCAATAACAATAAGGCCTAATCCATATTGAGATTTTAATCTTCTAGACATTGCTTTCATTTGAAGAACAGTCATTGCAGAGGTGTCATTAATAAAGATTTGAGCGTCTGATAGAGTTCCTAAAGCTTGTTGTATTTTAAGAAAATCATTATTATCAGGAGAAGAAGATAAGGTTCCTTGTCTAATCTTCCAAGCGTCAACATTAGCCTCAGAACTAATCATTCTATCTACTAATTGATCGTTAGACATTTCAAGAGAAAAGAATCCAACTGGTTTGTTTTCTCTTAAAGCTACGTTTTTAGCAATATCTAAAGCTAAACTTGATTTTCCCATTGAAGGTCTCGCGGCAAGAATTACTAAATCTGAGTTTTGTAGCCCAGAAAGATAATTGTCTAATTCATAAAAACCAGTAGTTACTCCTCTTAAACGTCCTTCTTTGTTAGATATTTTTTCCATTCTTTCAAAAGCTTCTTTTAAACAAGGTTTAATAGAAGTAAAAGATTGAGTCATACTTTTTTGAGTTATCTCAAAGATCCTTCTTTCAGCTCCATCTAAAAGTTCTTCTGATTCTTTTTCTTCTTCAAAACCAGATAAAGAAATATCTTGTCCAACAGAGATTAAGTCTCTCAAGATTCTTTTCTTTTGAACAATCTTACCGTAAGTTATAACGTGACTTGCGGTAGGAACAGAATTAATAAGATCTGTTAAATAAGAAACACCACCAATTCTATCCATTAAATTTCTTTCTTTTAATTTAGAAGAAACAGAAATAATATCTATTGGTTCTCCGTTTGAAAATAATTCTTCAAGGACTTTATAAATATCTTCATGTTTTTTATAGTAAAAATCTTCAGGTCTTAGAAAATCTGCAACTTTAATAATGGCTTCTTTATCAAGCATAAGGGAACCGATTACACTCATTTCTGCCTCTAGATCATGAGGGGGAACTTTGTTGTTTGCAAATTCATTTGTCATCAGATATAATATAACACATAATCGTAAAATTTCAATAAAGCATGAAGGTAGGTTTTATATGTTTCCATTCTTTTGTAAAGCCAGGTGGAGTTAAAAACCATATTTTAGGACTTTCAAAAGAGTTTGAGAAAAGGGGAATTGAGACTAAAATTATTGTCCCAAGAAGAAAATTTAGAGAAAACTACGGTAAGAATGTCATTTTAATGGGAACTTCTGTACCTTTTAATATTGGAGGAACTCAAGGAGATCTTTGTATGAATTTCAATCCTTTTTCTATAAGGAGAATATTAAAGAAAGAAAAGTTTGATATTTTACATTTTCATAATTTCATTGTTCCTTCAGCTTGGCAAATTTTAGAGATGCAAAGAACGATCAAGAATGATACTTGTAATATTTTAACTTTTCACGCTAATTTAGACGGAATACCTGTTCTTAAGAGTTTACCTTATTTTTCTAAAATATTTGTAAGGAGATTAAACGAAAGAATGGATGGGATTATTGGTGTAGCGGATTTAATTTTAAAACTATTTAGAGAGTACAAAAAACCAAAAAGAGTTATTGCAAATGGAATAAGTTTAGAAGAATTTAATCCTAACGTTAAAGGTTTTGAAAGGTTTAATGACGGGAAGATAAACCTTCTTTTTATTGGTAGAATAGAAGAAAGAAAGGGCCTTATTTATCTTTTAGAAGCTTATAAGCTTTTAGAAGAAAGACATAAGAATTTAAGATTAATTATTGTGGGAGATGGTCCACTTAGAAAAGATTGTGAACATTTTTGCAAATGTGCCGATCTTAAAAATGTTGTATTTGAAGGACAAAAACAAGGAGAATCAATGGCAAGATATTTTAATAGTTGTGATATCTTTTGTAGTCCCGCTATTTTTGGAGAGAGTTTCGGAATTGTTTTACTTGAAGCTATGGCTTGCAGAAAACCAGTATGTGGTTTTTCTAATTTAGGATACAAAGAACTTTTATCAAAAACAAAAGGTTCAGAATTTTTAGCAGAGCCAAGAGATTCTACCGCTTTATCATTAATTCTAGAAAGATTAATTTTAGATGAAAATTTAAGAAAAGAAATGGGTGAGTGGGGACTTGAAACCGCTAAGAAATATTCTTGGGAGAAAATTGCTGATGAAGTTCTTGAGTTTTATAAGGTTTGTCAGGAAAATAAGAAAAGTTGACTTAAAGGAAAAAACAATCTATCTTTATAGTAGAGGTAAAGATGAAGATTCCTTTAATTAACGATTTGTTTCCGACTTCAGAACTTAGAATTTCTGAGTTATTGAAAGTTGCAGGACAGTGTCCTAACTCATGTACACAAAAACCAAATCATTATTCTACAAGAGAAGTTCGTCCTAAAAAGTGAGTATTATTAATACTCTTTTTTTATTGAGAAAGAGTCTCCTTCGTCTTTAATAGAATAACCTTTTTCTTCTATTAATTTTCTGAGTTCATCTGATTTTTCAAAATTCTTTTCTTTTCGATAATTTTCTCTTTGATTGACAAGAGAGATAATTTCTTCTGGAATGTCTTGTTTTTCTTGTCTTAGGCTTAATCCAAAAACTTTATCAAAAGATTGGATGAGTTCATATTTTTCGTTGCCAGAAAGATCATCATCTTTCATTAAATCCCAAGTTAAAGCAAGGGCTTTAGGCATATCTAAATCATTATTAATATATTCAAGGAATTGTTTTTGGTATTCTTCTTTCTTTTTTGGATTTTTATCTTGTGAGTTTAAATCAAGTTCATTAATTCTTTCTCTAAGTTTGTTTAAACTAATATTAGCTCCCTCAAGACTTTCTTTTGTAAAGTTTAATTTTGACTTATAGTGGGCAGTTAAGCAGAGATATCTATATGAAAGAGGATTCTTAACATCTTTCAAAGTAACAAGATTTCCTTCTGATTTACCCATCTTATTATCTTTAACAACAAGGAATTCTCCATGCATCCAATAATTAGCAAGAATGCTTCCGTAAGCCGCTTCCGCTTGAGCGATTTCATTTGTGTGGTGAACAGAAATATGATCAATACCTCCACAATGGATATCAAAAGGAATTCCTAAGTATTTTAAGCCGATGGATACACATTCTGTATGCCATCCAGGGAAACCAATACCCCAAGGTGAAGCCCATTCCATTTGTCTTTTTGTGTCTTTAGGAGAGAATTTCCAAAGAGCAAAGTCGGCAGGACTTTTCTTTTCTTTATTCTCTTCAATTCTAGACTTGAAATCTGTTTTTTCTTTGTCTCCCCAAAGTCTCCCGTAAGTTTTAAGCTTAGAAGTATCAAAATATATTCCGTCAGAAATTCTGTAGGTATAACCTTTTTCTTCTAATATTTTAATTAATTCAATTTGCTCAGGAATAGTTTCGGTAGCTTTAATAAGATTGGTAGGGAATTCAATGTTTAGTTTATTAATATCTTCTATAAAATGTTTAGTATAGAATTCAACAATATCTAAAACAGTTTTATTTTCTCTAGCCGCTCCTTTTTCTAGTTTATCTTCTCCAGAATCTTCGTCAGAAGTTAAGTGTCCCACATCAGTAAGATTCATAACATGAATAACTTTATATCCATTATATTCTAAAACTCTTCTTAGAATATCTTCAAAGATATATGTTTTTAAATTACCTATATGAGCAAACCAATAAACAGTAGGTCCGCAAGTATATAACCTAATTTCTTTATCGTTAATTGGTTTGAATTCTTCTATTTTTTTTGTAAGAGTGTTATATAGTTTAATCATATTTTTATTATACCTTATAAGTTAATTATTTTAAATATCTTTCTCCGCGGTCTGGAAAAACCGTAACGATATTTCCTTTTAATCCTAAATTTTTAATAGTTTGGAAAGCCGCACCAGAACTTAAGCCGACCAAGATTCCTTTTTTTGCAAGGTAATTTCTTCCTTTGATGGAATCGTCTGGGTGAAGATCAATAATTTCATCAATAGTATTTAAATCTAATACAGGGGGAGTGTAACCATCTTTTAAAGATTTCAATCCTTCAATAATGGTTCCTTTCATTGGTTGAACTCCAATTGTTTTCATATTAGGGAAGTGTTCTTTTAATTTTTTAGATATTCCCGTAATAGTTCCTCCTGTTCCGATGCCAGCTACGAAATAGTCTACCTCTCTTCCTTCTAATTGAGATAATATTTCTTCAGCTGTTTTATCGTAATGTGTCTTTGGATTGTTTTCGTTTTCGTATTGGTTTAGAAAAACAATCTCACCGTTTTTTTCTCTTTCTTTTAATTCTTTTATAATAGGTTCTCTAAACCTTTCGTTTGGAGTTTTAACAATGCTTCCTCCGTAAGTTAAAATCATTTTTAATTTTTCAGAAGCGGTAGTTTCTGGAACAATAACTGATAGGTGATAACCTTTTATTGCAGAAATCATTGCTAATCCGATTCCAGTATTTCCCGAAGTAGCTTCAGCTATTTCGTCTCCTTTTTTTAATCTTCCTTCTTTTTCTGCGGTTTCAATCATAGAAAGAGCAACTCTGTCTTTAATTGATCCTGTTAAATTAAATCCTTCCATTTTAGCGAAGATATTATCTTCAATGTTAACGAGCGGGGTATTTCCTATTAAATCTAATAAAGTTTTCATATTTTTTTATTATTAAAAAACCTCTTAAAAAGAGGTCGGATGTTTTGATTTATTTATTATTATAGTAAAACCAACCTCTTTTCTAAGAGTTTA
>JAQVZN010000034.1:0-4089 GCA_028708155.1 Minisyncoccota bacterium
TTTAAAACATAAAAATAGTTCAAAACTATTATTGCTATAGTTACTAAAGAAAGCCAAGCTATATTTATAAAAATAATATTAGGATTTTTGCTTTTAAAAACTATTTCCTTACCTTTTTCTGAAAGAATAAGAAATAAAGATAAAAACAAGAAAAGAGATAACATCAAAACAAGATCAAAACCATAGAAGAATAAAAGAATAAACAGAACAAAAAGTGAAATAAAGCTTACTGTTTCTAAATTATCTTGCTTTCTTCTTAAGAAACGATTTGATCCCTTTAAAATAGCAACAGCAAAAGGAAAAACAAATAATATAACTCCTAGATATCCGAAATTATTTAAAATAGTAAAAATAACAGAAGAAGATTCGTAATAAATACTGCTTCCAATCATAGAAGGATTATATTTTAAGAAATTCTCATCAAAAGTAACGGCTCCAGATCCTAGAAAAGTAGCATTTTTAGTAATACTATAACTATCAGCAAAACTTAAAGTTTGACTGTCTACCTTTTTTTCAAAAGGAAAACTTAAGTTTAAAATAAAAAGAATAACAGAAACAACTGTGACTAAAAGCAAAAGAAGATTTCCTTTTTTGAAATTATTTTGAAGAAGTATTCCCCAAAAAATTAAAAATGATACTAAAGCTAAAACAAACCAACCAATATTAAAATTAATTAAAATAAAAGATACGAAAAGAATAATAGAAGCTAATCCTAAAAGCCCTTTAATTGAAGGGTTCTTTTCTTCTTTATATAGATAGAAAATAGAAGTTAATCCTACAACATTTAAAATAGCTAAAACGTTAACACTAGATAAAGGAAGAAAAGCTTCCTGACCCATCATAACTTTTCCTAAAAATCCAAGATTTAAAATAGAAATTCCAGAAACAAAAGCAACTAATAAATTTTTCACGTCTTCCTTCCCCTTTATAAATATTGGTGTTAAGAAAAAGACTCCAGCATAAAGGAAAAAAGCAATTAATGAATCGCTACTGCCATTTTCTCCGAAAAAACTATTTATAGGATTTGAAGAAATAAAAATTGTAGAAATAGCAGTCATTAATAAAAACAAAGATATTCCTAAGGAAACAACCTTATTTTTAAGGACATACTTACCCTCCTTTAAAATAGATACAACCCCTAAAACAGCCATTATGCTTAAAGAAATAAGTAAAAACATTGTTTTATTAACCTCAAAAGGAATATTCACATTAGGAATATAAAATAAAGGCAATAAAAAGATAAAGATATAAAATAAAAATCTGCCAATTTTAGTAAAACTCATATAATTATTTAAATTTATTTTTAACTTCTATATTATATCAGAAAAATTAAAATTATTCAAAAAGACACCTCAATAAACTTTTCTCTAGCTGAATAGTAAAGTTTTCCTTCTAGCAAAACCACCTCTGAAACAATATAATCACCAGCAGATTGAGAAAATATTTGAGAAATAGAGTCTCCTTCTTTTTTATAACCAACTAAATAACTACTTAAAGAAATATAATAAATATTATTATTTATATCAACGACTGGCTTATTCTTAGCAGAAGAAATTCTTTCAACATTATTTGATATTTCTTTGATAGAATTATCAGAAATATCAAAAAAAGATAAAGTTCCATAGTATCCTCCATTGCTTTCAAATAAATAAAAACCGTTTTTTGTAGAAACCGCTAAATCTAAATTAGTTTCTCTATCTTGGCTTGATAAAGTTACCATCAAATTAGCATCAACTAAAATTTCTTTCTGAGATAAAGAGATTAATATCTTATCATTAAGAATATTTATCTTAATATATTCTTCGCTAGGAATTGGCAACTCTTTTAAACCTCCTCCTGACAGAATTTTTACTAATTTATTATTTTCAGCAACAAAGAAAATGTTTCCAAAAATATCTACTACTAAATTAGATATTTCTGTTGAAGAATTATAAATAACTTCTGTTAAGCCACTTTCACTAAAATCTCTCCTACAAAGACCTTTTTCAGCGCCTAAAGAGCAATAAAAATATAATGAATCATTTAGATATAAATAATTTTCAAAACCAAGAGCATTTTCTAAATAAGTTTCAAAAATAAGTTCCCCTCTATAAGATAATTTTAAAAGTTTATCGCGAGAAAAATAATAAATTGCATCTTTCAAAATAATTTTTCCGTAATTATACGAATCATCAAAATCATAAGTCCATCTCAAGAGACCATTTTTATCATAACTAGCAATCATTGAATTTCCTCCCGAAACTCGATCCATAATATGCAAAAAATAAAAATTACCATATTTATCAATAGGAGAAATTTCAAAACTTGATTTAATAGGAGCTTGCATTAATTCTTTTGATGTTATTGCGTTAGTTTGAGGTCCTAAATAATTTGTATTGTTACTCCTATTTGCATCATACATAAGAGTATAAAGATGATTTGAAAAAGAACTAATGTAAATATAGAATAAAGGCTCTTCTTGGTTAGAAACATTTTTGCCATCTTCAATTATCTTAATCTTAAATCTATAATCAATTCCTTCTTCTATCAAAGGAACTGTTGCTTCAACATGGTTCGAGGAAATAACTACATCTTCTCCATCAATTTCAATAATATTCTCTGGGCTAAAATCACTATTTTTTGTATATTGTATTTTAAAGCTTAAATTTTCTAAATCTAAATCACTATTATAATCCCAAGATAATCTAATTTTTGTTTTATCAGGAAGTTCTGTATATTTTAAATTTAGGGCAGAATAAACGGTGTAAGTTGTTGGTTTTGCAAAATAAAAATCAACGGTATTGTTATCTCTATCAAAATAGCCCGTTTCATCTTTTGTTCTAAACAAAGAACGCTTTTTACTATTCTCTGCCGGACTCGATTTGGTAAAAGCATAATATTCACTAACGTCATTTTTACCATAAGGGAAATAATATGAATTTATCCAACCTAAACAATCTATTTTAGCATTTTTTGCTTCTTCTTCGCTTAAAAGCGTTACGTCTTTATTAAATAAACAAAACGAGCCGTGATTACTATAAATATAATACTCTCCATCTGTTAAAGGCTCTAGATCAAGCTTTAAATCCCCGCCATTATCTTTATTAAAATCTATTTGATAATAACTATTACTTGAAAGAGTTGTTTTTTCTAATTGAATATTTCTTTTAGGATCATTCCATTTAGCAGAATTTCCAGATTCGTCCATCGTAAAATAAGCCAAATAAAGACATTTATCACCTGTACAAAAAGAAATATCCTCATCTGACTGGTTAAAGATTCTTACATATTCCCTTCCGTCATTGTTATAGCCTTCGCTAACCTCTGCAATAACTAAGCTTGAAGCGTAATTGCTATCAGTACAATCCCCTAAATAATAATCCAAAAGTCCACAAACTTTACCAGAAGTAAGCAAGCAATAATCGCCATCAACAAAACCCTCTTTACTCTCACAATAAGAGTTAGCTGCTGTTAAATCTACAGAATTGCTAGCTTTCGGAGTTCCGAATGAATCTCCAGAATAAGTTTGCCAACTCAAGTCTGGTTTTCTTTCCATAGATTTTTTAAGAGTATTATCTCCAAAAGGCCAATCCCCCTCAGAAACAACCTCATCTACAAGGGCACAGTCCCCATTAAAAAGACGAAGACTTTCATCACTATCAGAAAGAGCGCCAGAATAAATTTTATTAGCCTCAATTCCTAAAACAGAATCGTCGTCTGTTTTTTCTAATAGATAATATGAATTTGCAAGAATAATATCTGACGCTTCGAAAATAATGTCTATTTGATTATCTTTATCTAATAATTGATATCCTGAAAGAGAAATATCTGCACTAGTAATATTTTTAAGTTCGATCCATTCGTCGCTAAATGATGTGGGCGTACCCATCCAAGCAATTTCATTGATAATTACTGGAGTATGAGTTGCCAACCCTAAGCCTTCTTGAGGACAATAGGTTATTTCTGGAGGTGAGGCTATTTCTTCTACAGAATTGCTAGCTTTCGGAGTTCCGAACGAATCTCCAGAATAAGTTTGCCAACTCAAGTCTGGTTTTCTTTCCATAGATTTTTTAAGAGTATTATCTCCGAAAGGCCAATCCCCCTCAGAAA
>JAQVZN010000034.1:4189-5391 GCA_028708155.1 Minisyncoccota bacterium
TCTACAGAATTGCTAGCTTTCGGAGTTCCGAACGAATCTCCAGAATAAGTTTGCCAACTCAAGTCTGGTTTTCTTTCCATAGATTTTTTAAGAGTATTATCTCCGAAAGGCCAATCCCCCTCAGAAACAACCTCATCTACAAGGGCACATTCCCCATTAAAAAGACGAAGACTTTCACTTGTATTACCTAATATTCCTGTATATATTTTATCAGCAGAAGCTAAAGGAACGGCTTCATTATCATCTCTTTCTAATAAATAATATGAATTCGCAAGGATAACATCTGATGCCTCAAAAACAACTTTAATCTGATTATCTTTATCTAATAATTGATATCCTGAAAGAGAAACATCTGCACTAGTAATATTTTTAAGTTCGATCCACTCATCTGTAGCTTCATAGCTTCCCATCCAAGAAACTTCATTAATAATAACTGGGGTATGAGTCGCTGATCCTAGACTTTCTTGAGAACAATAAGTTGCTTCTGGGGGCGTCTGCCCACCCCCACCAGGTAAAATAATCACTACCGATTGTTCAGAATTATTAGCTTTCGGAGTTCCGAACGAATCTCCAGAATAAGTTTGCCAACTCAAGTCTGGTTTTCTTTCCATAGATTTTTTAAGAGTATTATCTCCAGCTGGCCAACCAGAAATAGTTTCCACAGAATCTAAAAGGAAACACTCATCATTAAAAAGATAAAGGGCTTCATTTGTATTACCTAAACTACCTTTATAGATCACATCAGCTTTTATATTAGGAACAGAATCATCATCCGTTCTTTCTAATAATAAATATCCATTAGAATTAATGCTTATATCGTCAAAAACTACTTGAATCTGATTTTCTTTATCTATTAATTGATATCCTTTTAAATTAACAGTTTTATTGCTGATATTTCTAATTTCAATCCACTCATCTGCCGAAGAAACTGCTGTACCCATCCAAGCAACTTCATTAATAATTAAACTATTTCTTAAAGGAACGCTTGAGTTATACGAACAATAAGTTATTGTTTTTTCTTCCACCTTTTCTTCTTTTTTCTCTTCCTTCTCCTCCTTTTTTTCTTCTTTTTCTTCTGCTTTTTTTTCTTCTTTAATTATTTCTTCTTGTTGTTTTTCTTCAACTAAAAGATTTTTTCTCCCTAAAAGTTCTTTATAAATTTGAATTAAAAGTTCTTTAATCTCTGCTTGTGTCAAAGGAAT
>JAQVZN010000002.1 GCA_028708155.1 Minisyncoccota bacterium
CGAATTGAAGCATTTTCATTTCCGCACAAAGAACATTTCGGTTGACACATGTAAAAACCTCTCAATTAACCAATTTGAGTTTATATTAAAAAGAGTGATAAGTCAAAACTATTTTTTAATGTTTTCAAAAAAATTAACCGCCCTATCCCAGAAATTAGGAAGATCTTCTTTTATTTCTAGTGTTTCTTCTTGATATTCTTCGCTAGAAAGTATTTTATTTAAATAAGTCTCTATTTTTGGACCAATGGTTTCTTTAAAACAATTGTATAGATTAGTATAATAAACAGCTACATATTGATTATAGTTCTCCTTAAAGGTTTGGACGAAAGTTTCGCTAAATACTTGATTCATAATCTCTATTCCAACATTTTTTACGTCTTCCTCTGTTTCAGGAAGTTCCGTAGCATAGACGTTAGTTGCTAAAATAGTTGAACTGATAATTATTGATAAAAGTATTTTTTTAATCATATTTTATATAATATTTATAGCTTGTATTATTCTTTTTAATGATTCTTTCTTACCAATTATTTCCATTATTTCGGCTGGTCCCAAAGAAGCTTTTTGTCCGCTTAAGGCAACTCTAAGTGGCCACATAAATCCCCCGACAGAATCACTTTCCTTGGCCGTTATGGTTAGTTTTTCTTGTAAATTTTCTTTATTAAATTCTTCTATGTTTTCAATTAAATTTAAAGCCTTTTTTAAAGATTCTTTTACTTCTTCGTTTCTCATATCTTTCCAAAAAAGAAGTTCCTTGTCGTATTTAATTTCATCTTCATAAAGATATAAGGAAAGTTCTTTAATATCAGATATTTTTTTCAATCTATCTTTAAGAGCAAGAACTATTTTTTTATTATCAATCCCCTCTTTATTTTCTAAAAAAGGAAGACATTTTAAAGTTAATTTATCAATGTCCATATTTCTTATATATATTCCATTGATCCAATCCAATTTATCAATATTAAAAACAGCTCCTGATTTAGATATTTTTTTAATTGAAAAATCTTTAATCAATTCTTCCATGGAATAAATTTCTTTTTCTGTGCCTGGATTCCATCCTAAGAAAGCAATAAAGTTAATAATAGCTTCAGGTAAGTATCCCTCTTCTAGATAAATTGAGACAGCGGTTGATCCTTCTCTTTTTGAAAGTTTCTTTTTATCTTTCCCTAATATTAAAGATAAGTGAGCAAAAGTTATTTTTTCAAAACCTAATGCTTCTTCTAAAAGTATTTGTTTTGGAGTATTTGGAATATGTTCTTCTCCTCTAATAACATGAGTTATTCCCATTTCAGCGTCATCAATAGCACAAGTAATATTATATAGTGGATTGTCTAAATCTTTAGCAATAATAAAATCTCCAATATCACTTGTGTTTATTTTTATTTCTCCTCTTATCAAATCATTAAAAATAACATCTTGATCTTTAGGACATTTAAATCTAATAACAGGTTTTTCTCCTTTTTCTATTCTTTCAAGAGCACTTTCTAGTCCAAAATCCCTGTATTTTCCCTGATGTATCGGTGCTTTTTCTAGTTTCATAAGACTAGCTCTTTCTTCGTCTAATTCTTCTTTTGTACAAAAACAATAATAAGCAGTTCCCTCTTCAAGCATTTTTAAAAGATATTTTTTATAAATCTCTCCTCTTTCGCTTTGTCTAGGAGCTTCATTATCCCAAGAAATACTTAATTCTTTTAAATTTTCAAATATTACTGTTTCCCATTCTTTTTTAGATCTAGCTTTGTCCGTATCTTCTATTCTTAAAAAGAATTCTCCGTTATTTTGTTTTGCAAAAAGATAGCTGAAAAGAGCAGTTCTTAAACCTCCTATATGCAAAGCTCCTGTTGGTGATGGTGCAAATCTTGTTCTAATCATGATTCTAAAAATTTAATAATGTCTTTTGCTATAATCTCAGCGCTATTTAATATAGAAAATTGTTTAGCCTGTTCTCCTAATTTTTTAACATTTTTAAACTGAAATAAGTTTTTCAATTCGGCTATAAAAAAGTTTGGAGTAAGGTTCTTTTCTTCAATAACTATTGCTGACCCTGTTAATTTAGCATATGTTAACGCATTTTTCAATTGATGGTTTTGAGCTGCTTCTGGAAGAGGAATTAAAATACTTGGCTTTCCGTTGGCACTAATTTCAAAAATTGTTCCTGCTCCTGCTCTTGCGACAATCGCATCTGAAACAGCGTACGCACTTTTAATTTCTTCTTCGTTTAGAAATGGAAATAAATGATAATCTTGTTTAAGATCTTCTGGAATTAAAGCTTTCATGTATTCTTTAACTCTTTCATAGTCCTCGTAACCTGATTGATGAATTATTTCAAAGAGTTTCAATAGTTCAGGAGCTACTTGGATGATAAGTTCATTTATTCTTACAGATCCTTGAGAACCACCTAAAAATAAAATGGTAGGTTTTTTAAAATCTAAATTAAAGATTTCTTTTCCTTTTTGAGGACTTCCGTTTAAAATATTTTCTCTAATTGGGTTTCCTGTTTGAACCATTTTTTTTAATGGAAAGTAACTTACATTTTTTTCAGGAAAGGCGGTATATATTTTAAAAGCAAAAGAAGCTAATGTTCTATTTGTTTTTCCAGGAATAACATCTGATTCGTGTAAAATAACAGGAACTCCTAGAAGAGTAGCAGCAATGATTACAGGAAAAGATCCGTATCCTCCTTTACTAAAAATAAGATCGGGCATATAAAAATATATTTTAATAAAAGCTTGAAGTATTCCAAAAGGAGTTACAAAAAGCATGTCATTTATATTTTTTATAAAAGTAGAAAAACCTCCATATCTTCTTATCTTTCCAGCTAGGCAAAAACTAGTATTTATACCTTCTTTTAAGAAAGCATCATAAGCGAATTTATCATTTGGACCTAAGTACAAAAAATCAACTGCATTTAAAGAATGCCTTTTTATCTCTCTTAAGACGGCGATAAGTGGAAATGTGTGTCCTCCAGTTCCTCCTCCAGCTAATATTATTTTCATATTTCCATTATATACTAATTATTAATTATTGTTAACAGGTCTAGATACATTTAATAAAAATCCTAAAGCGATCAATTCTACAATAAGATGACTTCCTCCATAACTTAAGAAAGGCAAAGGAATCCCAGTAACAGGAATTATTCCTGTCATCGCTCCAATATTGATAAATGTTTGAACAACAAGCCAAGTAATTATTCCAATAGATAAAAGTCTTCCAAAAAGATTAGCTTTTTTTGCAACGTTAAAAGCGTAAATAGCAAAAACAGCAAGAGTGATAATTAAAAAAGCACATCCTAAAAAACCTAATTCTTCTGCGTATATCGTAAAAATTGAATCTGACATAGATTCTGGAATGAATCCTAATTTTTGAGCACTTAAACCTAATCCAGAACCATTAAGTCCCCCTGATCCAATGGAAATAAGAGATTGGTTTATTTGGTATCCGTCTCCAGAAACGTCTTCAAGGGGGTTTAAGAGAGTCATTACTCTTTCCATTCTATATGGGCTAAGTAATATTAAGGCTAAAAAAGAAATTAACCCTCCTGATAAAATTATTGCCATCTCTCTTAATTTTGTATTTGCTGAAAAGAAAATTGCGATAGAGACAGTGAAAATAGTTACTAAAGTACTTAGATCAGATTGCATATAAAGAGCAAAAAAGATAAGAATCATTGCAACTATAAAATTAATAAAAGGTTTTTTTATTTTTTCACTACTAAAAAGAGCCCCTAAATAAAGAATACTAGTTATTTTTAAAAGTTCGGATGGTTGGAAACTAAATCCAAAAAGATTAATCCATCTTGATGCTCCTCCTTCATTTATTCCTATCCCTGGAATAAAAACGGTAAACATAAAAAGGTATGATAAAACAAAAAACCAAAAGGCATACTTTTTAAAAAAGTTGAGAGGGATTAAAAAAGCTATTATTCCTAAGATGATTCCTGGAAGAAAGCCACAAATAAGTTGATGTACAAAATAGTAATTAGGAGATAACCCTTCGTTTATTGCAAAAGGAGTAGAAGCTGTAGCTATAGTAAGTATCCCTATTATAATAAATAAAACAGAGCTTATTAAAAGAGGTATATTGGGCATGTAGGAGGTGTTTCTCATAAATATTTTTTAAATTGATTAGCTCTATCTTCGTAATTTTTAAATAAATTATAGCTTGAAGCTCCTGGAGATAAAAGGCAGACTTTTTTAGTTTTTTCTTTTGCGATTGAAACAGCTTCTTTCATATTATCTGTAAAGAAAAAATTAATTTTTTCGTTTTTAAGTTCTTTAAATATTTTTTTATCAGTGTTTGGAAAAAGAATAATATTCTTAATATTCTTCTTTTTTATTTCATCTGTTAGTTTTGTATATTTAATTCCTCTATCTAAACCTCCTAAAATTAGAGTATCAACATTTTTAATTTCATTTAAAGCAAAGATAGTGGCTTCTGGAATTGTAGAGAGAGAATCATTATAGAAATCAACTCCTTTTAGATTGCAAACAAATTCTATTCTTGAAGGAAGAGTTTTGAAATCGTCTATACTCTTTTTAATCTCTTTTTCTGTTAGTCCGAATATTTTACTAGTAGCTACTGCAGCAGAAATAGAATCTTCGTGTATATTTTCTTTTTTAAATGATTTTTCAAAAGGTATTTTATGAGCTTTTGTTTTAATTTCACTAAGTTCTTTAAATTTAGGATTATATACAAAAAAGTCTTTTTCAGTTTGGAATTTGGTTATATTTTTTTTAGCATTAAAATACTTTAAAAAAGTTTTATAGTAGTCTAAATGTTCTTCGTATATATTTGTAAAAACTGCAATATTTGGACTTTTTGAAATATGATCAAGTTGGTGGCAAGACATTTCAAAAACAAAAATATCTTTTGGTTTAGCTTTTAGAAGATATGACAAGCAAGGTTTTCCAATATTACCAATAAGTTTAACTTTTTTAAAATGATCTTTTAATATTTTATAAATTAAAGATGAGGTAGTACTTTTTCCTTTTGTTCCAGTTACTCCAATGACTTTTCCAGGGCAATTACTTAGAAATAATTCAGTTTGAGAGGTTACTTTTGCTTTTCCTAAATAAGGTTTAATCTCTTTCAAAGGGATTCCCGGAGTTTTAATAACAAGTTCGTAATGATTTAATTTTTTTAAATAATTCTTGCCAGTATAAATTTCTTTTTCATTTGCATCAATTTCATTTTTGTCAGCTAAAGCTAACTCTTTTTCTGGAAAAAGTTTTTTTAAGGTTTTGTAGGTATCCTTTCCCTCTCTTCCAAAACCAAGAATAATTATTTTTTTATTTTTTAAATCTTGCAATTTCATTTTTTAATATTTTACTAAATTTAAAAGGAAGATTATTTTTTTCATTAAATGAATTTAATATTTTTTCCTTTTTAATATTTTTGAAATAATTATTTTTATTTAAATATTCTAAAAGATAATATTTTTTTTCTTTAGCTTTTTCATAACTTAAGAATAATCCTAAAAGAGATTCCTCCTTAGTTCCAACACACTCAAAAGGTTTGCTATTTATTAATTTCAACATTTCTTTCTTAAGAGTTTTGTCTTCATATAGATTTTTATTAAATATTTTAAAAATATCTTTCTCGTTCATAAAAGGATATAGAATAATAAAAACAAATAAGCACTTAGGACATCTGCCACACCATTTTAAACTTTTTTCTTTAGTTCCCGAACAAGTTTTATTTGCTTCGTTGCAACTCATAAAAATAGGAAAATATTTTTTAAATTGAGAAAATATTCTTGCTATTTGAATTTCGTATAATGGCCTTAGAAAGCTAAAATATTCAATTCCTTCTATTAAAAATTCTTTGCTATATTTTCTAAAATCATTTTCAAATTCAAAGGTTTTTGAATATTGATGATTTATTTTTTTATTGCAATATATTTTTGTTTCTTCGTTTGCGCTTTTTTCATTAGAAAGAGCAATGTATTTTGCGTTTATTAAATAGGCCGTAAGCATACTTAAAAAAGCAAGATAAGCAGAAAAAGGAGTATGTCCGTTGTAGTAATTTAAAAGATTAAGTTCTAATAGTTTTTTATCTATTTTTCTATCGACATAGATGTGTTTGTTTTTACCGATTGTTTTTTCTATTTCTTTTGTTTTGTTTAATCCAAGACAATAAATATTTTCTTCATCAAGAAGGTTTAAAGAAACTATTGAATCTTTTCCTCCACCGATAGGAAGAAGTATTTTTTCTTCAGCTTTAATCTTCTTTTTCTTAAATTCTACCTTAGAAGAACATTCTATTTTTAAAAAATCTTTTTTTGTAAAATCTATCTTATTTTCAAAGAAGAATTCTCCTAATCCGTTAAGGTATAGTTTTTTCCAAAAGTTTTTTTGCTTAAGAGTTAAGTTTGCACATTCTATTATGATTTTAGGAGAACAGGCTGCCTTATAATAGCTAACAAGCTCTATCATTCCTAAATTAAAAACAAGATTATCAATAATCTCTTTATCAAAAGATTTTTTTTCAATACCTTTTATTTTTAAAGAAGGTTTAAATTTTATATCTGGTTCTAACAAAAAATCAAAAGAAATGTTTAAATTTTTTCCTTTAAAATTATATTTAAAATTTTTATATCTAAAAATAGGATGTTTTTTTCTTAAGTCCATAATAATTTAATTGCTACCCCTGCTAAAGCAAAAACAATACCAAGAAGCCATAATCTCATCGTAATTTGAGATTGTGTCCATCCAATAGCTTCTAGATGATGATGTATTGGTGTTGATTGCCAAATCTTTTTATGTCTAAATTTCTTTGAAAAAAGTTGAATTATTACTGACCCAGCTTCAATAACTAATATTCCGGCAATGATTGGTAAAACAAAAATAGAATCAGTCAAAAAGGCTACTACGGCCATCGTCATAGATAATCCCATTATTCCTGTTTCCCCCATATAGAATTTTGCTGGAGGAATATTAAACCATAAAAAGCTAAATAAAGTTCCTGTTATAAGAGAACAGAAAATAGCTAAATCATATTGTCCTTGAGCAAAAGATATTATAGCAAAAGCAGAGAAAATAGAAGCAAATACTCCTCCTGCAAGTCCATCAATACCATCAACAACTCCTCCTGCCCAAGAAGCCAAACAAACAATAATAAAAAGTAAAATAAAGAAAATGCCTAGATTAAAATCAATTCCTTGAGGAAAATTAAAAAGTAATGGAATGTGAATTGTAGTCCAACCTAATTTTAGATAAAACCAAAGTCCTCCAATTAGTCCAATAGCGGAAATAAGAATCATTCTAAGTGAAAAAGTTAATCCTCCGCCTATATACTTTCCTTTTCCCCAAACAACAGCCATATCGTCTGCTAGACCTATTATAGAAGCGGTTATTATTGTAAAGAAAGGAAGCCAAGTTTCTGTTCTGGTAATAAAGCGTAAATTTTCTAGCCACCAAATATCAGTTACTTTAGATAAAAAAGTAAAAAAGGTTGCCATTATAAAAATAGTTCCCCAAATTATAATTCCTCCTCCTCTAGGAGTATTAACTTCTTTTTCTTTGTGAAATTTTGCAAAAACTTCTGCTTCTTTTCCATCAATCGTAAGAGCTCTTACTTTCTTTTTCCAAAATTGTTTTTGGTTTAAATAAGGAATTAGTAAATTAGCAAAAATGATAGCGATTAATGAACCTAAAGTTGTTAATCCTAGAAGTCTAATTGCATTATAAATTTCAATTGTCATATTTTAGAAAGAAAAAGAATTATTGATCCAAGTGGTTAGGTTTTTCATTTCTCTGAACCTATCATTTGAATTTATTATAATATTAATAATTATATCACCCAAATCATTTTTTGTCATTAAGATTAAACAACCATTAGCAATCTCTGTATATCCTGTTTTTCCCCAAGTACCAATAGGCATTTCTCTTAAAAGAGAATTAGTGGTAGTGATTTTGTGATCTACCCCTTCTTCACTTTTAACAGTATATTCTTTATGAGATAAAATCTCTGGAATAAGAGGATAATTTTTTATAATTTCAGAAGCTAGTATAGTTAAATCTTTAGCTGACGAAGTATTGTATGTTCCATCGTCTTCATCTAGCCCGCTAGGATTAACAAAAAAAGTTTTTTTCATTTTTAATTTTTTAGCTTTTTCGTTCATTAAAATGATAAAATTTTCTCGGTCTAGTTTAGAAGCCAAACACTCAGCAGCATCATTACTTGATTCAATAAGCATTATGTATAAAAGATTCTCAATAGTTATATGTTCTCCTAGTTTTAGGCTTCCTGAAGTTCCCCAAGCAGATAACATTTTTTCATCAATCAATATTTTAGAATTAGAAGGATAGTTATCAATCACGATAACGGCACTCATTAATTTTGTTATAGAGGCTATGGCGGTTTTTTCTTCTAAATTATTTTCGTATAGTATTATTTTTTGATCGTTTGTAAGAAGGGTTGAAGAAGCTATTTTTGCGTTAAGATTTAAATCAATATTTTTTTCTAAAGAAGGTTTAAATAACCTTTCATCCTCCCCTATAAAAGAAATAATATTTTCTTTGGCTATAGTTTTAGATTTATTGTTAATACTAAAACAACCTAGAATTATTATTAAAAGTAGAATTATAAGTAAAATAAAATTCTTATTCATCTTCTATTTTTATTCCAAGTTCTTCTAATTGTTTTTGAGAAACAGGTGACGGTGAACCCATCATTAAGTCTTTATTGTCTCCTGTTTTCGGAAAGGCAATCACTTCTCTTATTGAGTCTTCTTCTAGAGCTACAGCAAAAAATCTATCTAATCCAGAAGCAATTCCCCCATGAGGTGGAATACCATATTCAAAAGCATCAAAATAGTGTTTAAATTGAATTCTTACGTCTTTTTCTTCGTGTCCCATAACAGCGAAAGAAGTTTTTAAAATATCAATATCGTGAGCTCTTAAGGAACCTCCAGCGATTTCAAATCCATTTAGAACTAGATCAAATTGGTGTGCAAGAATGTTTGCTGGGTCTTTTTTAATTTTTTCTATATCAGTTTCTTGAGGTAAAGTAAAAGGATGATGACAAGCTCCCCATCTTTTATATTCTTCTTTCCATTCAAACATAGGAAAATCAGTTATAAAATAAAAGGCAAGTTCATTTTTATCATTCTTATCTTTTCTCATGTCGGGCTTATCTGAATTATATTTTTCCATAGCTTCTTTGTAAGTCATTCTTGGAAAAGGAATTTGTTGAATATGTTTTTCTGGAAATATTTTTTCAACAACATTAATGTAGATTTCTTCCATAAGATCCATTATTTCTTCCTTTGATTCAGGAAAAGCCATTTCAATATCAAGTTGAGTAAATTCTGCTTGTCTATCACCTCTTGGATCCTCGTCTCTTAAACATCTTGCTATTTGAAAATATCTTTCATAGCCAGAGCTAATTAATAGTTGCTTGTATTGTTGTGGACTTTGAGCTAATCCATAAAAACTTCCTTTAAAATTTCTTGATGGGACTAAAAATTCTCTAGCTCCTTCAACTGTTGATTTTGATAATATTGGAGTTTCAATTTCAACAAAGTGCTTTTTTCTTAAAATATCTCTCATCAAATTAATTGTGTCAGATCTTTTTTTAAGGTTGTTTTTTAAACGATCTCTTCTTAAATCAATATATCTATATTCTAATCTGTATTTTTCGTTTATTTCATAACCATCAGTATCTATTGGAAATGGCATTGTTTTAGCTTTTGACAAAATCCTTACTTCTTTTGCTTTTATTTCAATAGTTCCAGTAGATATTTCAGGATTAATCATATTTTCTGGTCTAGACTTAACCTCTCCTAAAACTTCAATAATATATTCAGGTTTGATTTCATTTTTAACAAGTTCATAATAGTCACCCATAGCTTTTGTGAAAACTACTTGAGTTATGCCTGAAAAATCTCTTAAATCAATGAAGATAATATTACCATGTTCTCTAATTGATGAAGCCCATCCCTTAAGAAGAACTTCTTCACCTACTTTATTAATTGTATCAATATTCAATATTCTTTTCATAAAATTACTCTTTAATAATATTTTTAATATTTCCAGTTTCTTTTAAGTCTTTTTCAAATTCTCCAAGATCTTCACTTATTTTTAATTCATTAATTTCTGTTTTTTGAGAAAGGCCTTTTTCTGATTTTATTTTTCTTGTTTCTTCTAAATACTTTATCATTAAGTCCCCTTTCTTTTCAATATCATCATCAGCTAATTTTTCGTTAAATTTAGGAAATTTAGTTAAATGAATACTATTAGTTTTTTCTGTATTAATAAAATAGTTTTGATAGATTTCTTCTGCGGTAAAAGGAATTATAGGAGCAAACATTTTAATTATGCAAAGAATTGATTTATATAAAGTATATTTTGCAGACTCTTTGTTTTCATTATCTTCTCCGTATATTCTCCACTTAGATAGTTCTAAATAGTTGTCGCAAAAATTACTCCAGAAAAACTTTTCAATAACAGTTTTTGCTTGAGAAATTTCTCTTTTAGAGTAAAGATCGTTAACCTCTTTTACAACTTTATTTAATTTAATAAAAAAGTATTTGTCTAGAATATAAAGGTTTGAAGGAGCTTCTTTCTTTAAATTTTTAGAAGCAAAATTACAAGCATTAGTGATTTTAGTAATTAATTTTTTTCCATTCTTAAGTTCGTTTTCATCATACTTAATATCTTTACCTAAGCCAGTATTAGTAGCCCAATATCTTAAAGCGTCTGCTCCATACTTTTCAATAACAGTTTTTGGTTCAACGATATTTCCCTTTGATTTACTCATTTTTTCTCCTTTAGAATCTAAAACAAATCCAGAAATTAAAATTTCTTTCCAAGGAATTTCTTTGTTAATATATTCATTTCTAGCAACCGTATAAAATAACCAAGTTGAAATAATATCATGAGCCTGCCCCCTTAAATTTAAAGGAGTTATTTTTTTGTTTATTAAGTTTTCTAAAATTTGAGGAGTAATGGAGCTTGTTGCCCAAGTATCCATAACATCTTTTTCTGGAATAAAAGAATCACTTCCGCAAGAACATTTTTCTTTTGGTTTTTGATTCATTGGATCTATTGGAAGATCGTTTTCATTAGGGGTAATAATTTTTCCGCATTTTTCACAATACCAAACTGGAAAAGGAATTCCAAAAAATCTTTGTCTTGAAATACACCAATCCCATTTTAAATTATTAATCCAATTCTCATATCTATGAATTAGATGTTCCGGTGTCCATTTTATTTCTTTTCCTCTTTCAATAAATTTATCTTTATTTTCGAGTAATTTAATAAACCATTGGCTTGTTGACAATATTTCAATTTCAGTACCACATCTTTCATGTACATTAACAAGATGTTCAATAGATTTTTCTTCAACAACTCTATTTTGTTCTTTTAATTTTTGAATAATTTTTTCTCTTGCTTCTTTTGTTTTTAGTCCAGCAAACTCTAACGCCAAATCAGTCATTTTTCCATATTTTGAAATCGAAGTTTTTAATTCTAGGTTATGGCTCATGTACCATTCTATATCGGTAGTATCTCCGAAGGTGCAACACATAACGATCCCTGTCCCTTTTTCTTTATCTACTTTATCATCAGCTAATATTTCTACTTCATCTTTAAATATAGGAGTAATTACTTTTTTTCCTACAAGATTTTTATATCTTTCATCTTCACTGTTTACAAATATGGCAGAGCAAGAAGAAAGAAGTTCTGGTCTTGTTGTTGCTATAGTTATTTGTCCTCCATCTTTCAAATCAAAATTTATACTATAAAAAACAGAAGGTATATTTTTATCTTCTAATTCAGCTTGAGCAACTGCAGTTCCGCAAAGAGGACACCATAAGATTGGAGATTCTTTTTTGTAGGCCAAACCTTTCTTTAAAAGATCTAAAAAGTATTTTTGAGAAACTTTTTGACTTTCTTTATCAATGGTTGAATATTTTAAATTAAAATCAGCAGAAATTCCAATATCTTTCCAGTTTTGAATAAATTGAGGTCTTAATTCATCTAAAGTTTTATTGCATAAATCAATAAAAGCAGTTCTTTCCATTTTTTGAGAAGAAACGTTTTTTTCTTTTTCAATGAATTTTTCTGTAGGGAGACCATTATCATCAGTTCCAAAAGGAAAGATAATATTTTTCCCTTTCATTCTTTCATATCTAACAACAACGTCTTCGTGAGTATATGAAGAAGCATGTCCAATATGCATTTTTCCACTCATTGTTGGTGGAGGGGTATCTACGGAATAGATTTCTTCTTGAGAGGTTTCATCATATTTGTAGATGTTATTTTCTTCCCAATATTTTTGCCATTTTTTTTCTATTTCTTGAGAGTTTTCCATAAGTTTATTATATACAAATTTAAAAAATATAAAAGACCCCAATGAAGGGGCCTTCGTGTTTTTATTTATCTTCGGTATCTTTTTCTATTTCTTTCACTTCCCCTTCTTCCTCCTTATTTTGACTAAAAATTAGCCAAAACATTACTGCTAAGATGACGACTATTAAAATTATTGTCCAAAGTGTGCTCATATGCCTTTTTATAAAATTAGAATTATTCTAAAGTCATAAATTAGTTTTATACTTCTAAAATAACATTAAATATATAAAAATACAAGGTTATTTTTTTAAATATTCGTAAAGATCGTAAATGTTTCCTGCTCCCATAATAACTAAAACATCGTTCTTTTTTAAATTATTTTTTATGTATTCTTTTGCCTTCTCAAAATCTTCAATAAAAAGACAATTTTCATTATTAACCTCTGAAACTAATTTTTCAGAATTAACTTTTTGCATTGTCTCTAAACTTTCCCTTCCTTTTACGGTATAAATAGGATAAATTAAAACTTTTTTAATGTAACTTAAAGCATCTTTAAAAGTAGAGACAAAACCATCAAAAAGATTATAGGTTCTTTCATATTGATGAGGCTGAAAAATACAGTAAATATCATTTGAAGGATATTTTTCTCTTATTGCTTTTAAAGTAACTTTAATTTCTGTTGGATGGTGTCCATAATCATTAATAATAGTAAAATCAAAAGAAGTGTTGTCTATATCCATTCTTCTCCAAGTTCCATTAAACTTTGAAAGAGCCTTTAATGATATTTCATCTTTTATATCAAGTTCTCTTGCAACGATAATAGCCTGCATTGCATTAGTGATATTAAAATCTCCAGGAATATTTAAAATAGGCT
The DNA here is from genome assembly GCA_028708155.1 of Minisyncoccota bacterium. Classification (GTDB taxonomy): domain Bacteria; phylum Patescibacteriota; class Minisyncoccia; order Minisyncoccales; family Minisyncoccaceae; genus JAAZMU01. Next base: position 13,165 of record JAQVZN010000002.1, read on the forward strand.
TTATTTCTTTCTCTTTATCAAAAACTATTTTATTATTACTATCAACATAATTTTCAAAAGTTTTTTCTAAAACTACTTTTTTAGATTGATGAGCAAATTGATTAAAACTTTTTTTAACATTTTCAAAACTTTTAAAGTAGTCTAAATGATCGGCTTCAACATTCATAATTACCCCTATTTCTGGATGATAATTTAAGAAGGAGTCTTCATATTCACAAGCTTCTATAACTAAATATTTTGATTTTCCTGCTCTAAAATTACTATTTCCAAATTCTTTAACTTTTGTACCAACAATAACAGTTGGATCAAGTCCAGCTTCTATTAAAATTAAAGAAATCATTGTTGTTGTAGTAGATTTTCCATGAGTTCCAGAAACAGCAATAGTAAACATCTCTTTTGATACCTCTCCTAAGGCTTCAGGATAGCTTAAGAGCTTAATTCCTTGTTCTTTAGCAGATAAGTACTCTTCATTACCATTTTTAACCGCAGGGGTGTAAATAATAAAATCGATATTATCTACTAGATTTTCTTTTTTTTGAGGGCCAATATTAATATGAGCTCCCATACTTTTTAGTCTTTGAATAAGATCTGAATCAAAAAGATCTGATCCATAAACTTCATCACCTTTCTCTAAATAATATTTTGCTAAAGCGGAAATACCTATTCCACCAATACCAATAAAATATATTCTCATAAATTTATTCGTTTTAAGATTATATACTCTGCTCCTCCTTTTTTTAGCTCACTTTCCATAATCTCAATTGATTCTACGGTTGTTTCAAAATCGATTGGAATTTCGCTATTGATATCAGGAATCTCTTCCTGATTTATTTTTTTAAATTGCCACTGAGTGATTCTTCCAAGGGTTACATGTGGCTTAAATGATTCTGTTTCTTTTTCTGTTCCTAGTATTGCTTTTTTAATATTTCTTCTTATATTTTCTAGAGTTTCATTTTTTTCTCCAAAAACCCAAACCATTTTTTTATGTTCTTCTTTTGGCATAAAATCAACTTCATTAAATTTTAGTTTAAAAGGTTTAAAGTCCTGAACAGCTTGTTCGACTTGGTCAAATATTTGAAGTAAGTCATCATCATATACATAGCCTACAAAAAAAACAGTAACATGAAGGTTTTCTTTACGGGTCCATTTGATAGGGCTAAAATCTAAAAAAGAATGATCAATTTTATTCTGAAGACGGATCATTTCTTCTTTTGGCTTATTTGGAAAATTAACAGCGATAAAAATTCTTTTTTTAGTATTACTTACCATGTCTTCTTTCTCTTAAGTTAAAATTTTGAATAATTTCTTCTAATTCTTTTTCATTAAAATCTGGGAATAACGTTTCTGTAAAGTATAGTTGAGAATAAGCAGTGTCCCACATCATAAATCCTGCTGAGTTATGAGGATCTTTCCCTGAACCAGTTCTAATTACAAGATCTACTTCAGGAAGATTTCTTGTCCAGAGACAGCTTTTAATATTTTCTTTTGTAACTTCTAAGTTTTTCTTTTTAATTGTTTTAATAGCATCAATCATTTCGTCTGTTCCGTTATACGCTAAAAGAAAAGTTAAATAAAGCTTTTTATTGTTTTTAGTTTTTTCGATAATTTTATTAATAATTTCTTGAGTATCTTTATTGAAAACTTCTTTCCATCGTCCAATAAAATTAACATTTATTTCTTTTTCAATAATTTCTTTATCATTTAGAAGTTTTTCAAACTCATCGTGCATTATTCTAAGAAGATTTTCTATCTCAAAAGGACTTCTTTTAGTTAGATTATCGTAAGAAGCTCCCCAAAAAGAGAAATATGGTATTTCCATTTCTACAATTTTTTTATAAAGTTTTTCTAGCTGGAAGGCTCCTTGTTCGTGCCCTTTTGCGGCTTCTAAAATATTTTGTTTTGCCCAGCGTCTATTCCCATCAGGAATGATTACTAAATGATTTAATTTCATAATTAATTTTTTCTATTTTAATAGGATCTTTTAAGCTTTCTTCCTTAGAAATATATCCTAAGATAAAAGAAAGGCACGAAATCAGAGAAACAGCAATAAAAAGGATAATCTCTTTCTCGTATGTTTTGACAAAAAATGTAATTTTTGCTATGATTTTCATATAAATTTAAATGCTGTTTTTAATCTATATCTAATATATATTAAATCAGTTTATAACGAAAATGTCAAAAACGAAAGCGTCGGGAACAACTAAACTGGGAAGAGATTCACAGCCACAATATTTAGGGGTTAAACTTTATGACGGAGAAAAAGCTAAGACAGGAAATATTATTGTTCGTCAAAGAGGAACAAAATTTTTAATGGGAGACAATGTTAAGCTTGGAAAAGATCATACTATTTACGCTATGAAAGATGGGGTTGTAAAATTTACTACAGTAAGAAAGAAAAAATTTGATGGATCTCAAAGAGTAGCAAAAATTGTTCACGTAAAATAAAATTAAAAACCGCTTTTAAGCGGTTTTTTGTTTGGCTGCTTTTATTAATCCTTTAAATAGAGGGTGTGGACTTAATGGCTTTGATATTAATTCAGGATGGAATTGACAAGCAATAAAGTATGGATGATTTTCAAGTTCAATTATTTCTACTAGATCTTTATCTTTATTAATTCCAGAAAAGATTAGTCCATTTTCAGCAAGAATATCTCTATACTCATTATTAACTTCATATCTATGTCTATGTCTTTCTTTAATATCTTCTTTTCCGTAAACATTAAAAGCTAGAGAATCCTTTTTAATATTACAATCCCAAGATCCAAGTCTCATTGTTCCTCCGTAATTGTTGTTTTTTAGAAGTTCTTTCTGTTCTTCCATAATATCAATTACTAGATTTTCAGCTTTATCATTAAATTCTCTTGAAGTAGCATCTTTAATATTACAAACATTCCTTGAGTATTCTATTACAGCGAGTTGAAGCCCTAAACATAATCCTAAGAATGGAATATTATTTTTTCTAGCATATTCAATAACTTTTATTTTTCCTTCAGTTCCTCTTGTTCCAAATCCTCCAGGGACGATAATAGCATCAAAAGCATCTAAATCGGTTAGATTCTCTCCATTTTCGTATTTTGAAGAAGAAAGCCATGTTATTTCTGGTTTAACATCATAAAACCAAGAAGCATGTTTTACAGCTTCAATAACAGAGATGTATGAATCTAAAAGATTAAATTCTCCTGTTTCAAAATATTTACCAATAATTCCAATTTTAATTTTATCTGTACTGTTCTTTATCTTGCTCACAAGATTTTCCCATTCTTTTAAATCTTTAGTGTTACTTTGAATTTCAAATTTTTCTAAAATTCGATCACCTAATCCTTGTTCATCAAAATTAAGAGGTATTTCATAAATACTTTCTACATCAGGAGAAGAGATTACGTTTTCTTCTCTTATATTACAAAAGAGGGATATTTTTCTTTTTCTTGGTTCATCAAGTGGTCTAGTAGCTCTTCCGAAGATAAAATCTGGTTGTATTCCAGCCTCGTTAAGCATTCTTGCCGCTGTTTGTGTTGGTTTTGTTTTCATTTCTCCTACTACAGAAGGAATTGGAAGATAACTAACAAGAGCAAAAAGGACATCTTTTGGTTGTTGTAATTTCATGATTCTAGCTGATTCAAGGAAAAGCATATTTTGATATTCTCCTACTGTTCCTCCAATTTCAATTAAGACAAAATCAGCTTTTGTTTTTTCGGCAACATTTTTAATTCGAGAAATAACTTCATTAGGAATATCTGGAACGACTTCTACACACTTACCTTCAAATTCTAAGTTTCTTTCTTTTTTAATAACAGAAAGATAGACACTTCCTGTGGTCATGTAGTTATCTTTTGAAAGATCTAAATCTAAAAACCTTTCATAGTTTCCAATATCTTGATCACATTCTGTTCCATCATTTGTAACAAAAACTTCTCCGTGTTCGATTGGATTCATTGTTCCTGCATCAACATTAATGTATGGATCAATTTTTACTGCGGTTACTGAGTAGCCTCTCGATTGTAAGACTTTTCCGATTGAAGCGGTAGTAATACCTTTCCCGACTGAAGACATTACTCCTCCTCCTATAAAGATGTATTTAGACATATGCTTTTTATTTATCCTCTTTATCTATGACTACAATAATTGTAGATTCTAAATCTGCAGTTAATTTAACTAACACCTTAAAATCTCCTATTTTCTTAATAGGCTCATTTATTATTATTTGTTTTTCAGAAATTTCAAAACCATTTTGATTTACTTTTTCCGCTATTTTTTTTGCAGAGATAGCTTCAAATAATTGTCCTTCTTCTCCAGCCTTAGCTTTGATTATAAATCTTTTTCCTTCTATTTCTTTAGCTTTTTTAGCAAGCAATTCTTTTTCTAATTTTTTTCTTTCATCATTAATTACTTTTTGTTCTTCTGCCTTTTTTACAATTTCTGGAGTAGCTCTTTTAGCTAATTTTTTAGGAAATAAAAAGTTATTTGCATATCCATCGCTTACATTTTTAACTTCATCTTTTTTTCCAATTTTGTTTACGTCTTTAAGTAGTAGTACTAACATATCTTTATTATTTTATTTATTATCAATTAATTCAATCGCTTTTTTTATTTGAGTATCTTCTTCATCATTTACTATATTAATATCAGGCTCTATTCCGATCTCATGTATTTGCATTCCATTTGGAGTATACCATTTTTCAGTAGTAATTTTAAGAATAGATCCATCGCTTAGATAAACAACTCTTTGAACCAATCCTTTTCCGAAAGAAGTTTCACCTAAAGTGGTAACGTTTTCTAAATTATCTTTAAGGGCTCCAGTTAATATTTCAGCCGCAGAAGCTGTTCCTTCATTGATCAATATTACTATTGGATAATTAGCTAATTTACCTGGACCATCTGATTTAAGCCAAGTACATTCTTCGCTTCTGTCACATTGTTTTACAATTTGAAGATCTTTTTCTAAGAAAAGAGAGGCGATGTTTTTTGCTTCACTTACGAGTCCTCCTGGATTGTTTCTTAAATCTAGAACAATACCTTTAACATTATTTGTATTTAAGATTTTATTAGTTAGTTCTTTTACATCTTTTGAGGTAGTTTCTGAAAATTGAAAAATAGATAAGGTAGCTATTTTTCCGTTACTAGTATCAATGAATTCTAGTTCTGAACTTGGAACGATGATAGTATCTCTTTTTATATTAAATATTTTTTCAATATTATTTCTTTCAATTGTTAAAGCTACATCTGTTCCCGCTTCTCCTCTTATTTTTTTAACAATCATATCTATTGCTAAAGTAGAGATGTCTTCGTCGTTAACTTTTCTAATAACATCTCCTGAAATAATTCCTGCCTTTTCTGCAGGAGTATTTTTTATTGGAGAAATTACGACTATCTTATCTTCTTTTTTAGCAATTTGTATTCCAATTCCATCAAATTTACCATCTAAATCATCTTGGAAATCTTCAGCTTCTTCTGGATCAAAAAAAGAAGTATATGGATCGTCTAAAGAAGAAACAAAACCTTTAATGGCTCCATAAACCATTTTTTCTTCGTCTATTTTATCTTCAAAAACAAAGTTTTGATTAATATTTCTCCAAACTTCTCCTAAAACAGATAAATTTATACCATCTTCTGAGTAAAGATCGGTATATATTTTTTCGTTTAATTTCTGATTTATAAAAAAGCCCGCGGCAAAACCTAAGCATATGGAAAAAACGACGATAATTTCTTTTGATATTTTTATCTTCATAATATGTTTTTTATATCATAATTGACTAGCAAAAACAATATTGCAAATTATTGTAAAAATGTTTTAAATATTGCTGTCAATCCACTCTTTAATCTCCTCTTCTTCTCTAAAACCTACAAATCCAGAAAGAGCATCTTTTCCTTTAAAGAAGATAACTGTAGGAATAACTTCTATTTTAAATGTTTGACCTAAAAAAGGATTTTGATCTACGTTTACTTTATAAAAAAGAGCTTTGTCTTTATAGTCTTCAGAAACCTTTTCAATTATAGGCCCAAGTTTTTTACAAGGAGGACACCATTCTGCCCAAAAATCAACGATAACTGGTTTGTCAGCTTTTAAAATTGTTTCTTCAAAATTTTGGTCTGTTAAATTTTCCATATTTTTATTTTTATAAGTCTTTTTTAATTTCTTCAAATTCGTTTTCCACTTCTTTTAATCTTTTTTTACTTTCCTTGATTAATAAAGTAGCTTCTTTTATTTTTTGAAGTCCAATTTCAATATCAATTTCTTCTTGAGTTTCAAACCAATCAGAAATTTTTGAAAGATTATTTATTAATTCTCCTAAGTTTTTATTTTCTTTTTTTGTCATATACTTTTGATTTAATTATACCATCAAGAACTTCTAAGTCAATTAAGTCATCTTTATTAACGTCATTGATGTTTTTAATAATCTTACCATTGTTTCTCACGATAGAATAGCCTAATTTTAATTGCCTGTTTGGGTTATTATAATTAATTTCTTTTTCTAAATAGTTAATTTTATTTTTGGTTATTTTAACAAGAGAATAGAAATTATTTATTAAAGAAGTCTGTGTGTTAAGAAGAAATGTATGTTTGTTTTTGATACTATTTTTAATAAGAGAAAAACTGTTAACAGCTTTCTCTATTTTATAATTTACGTCTGATAAAAGATTACTATATTTCTCAAAAATAGATTGTTCTTGATTTTTAAGTTCATAGACAATATCATCCCAAGAAGAATTTAAAAGTTCTGCGGCGGCGGTTGGAGTAGAGACAGAATAATCAGAGGCTAAAGCAAAAAGTGGTTCATCTTCATGATGTCCTAATCCAGAAATTACTGGACAAGGAAAATTAATAATTTCTTTAATAACAGCTTCATTATTAAAAACATCAAAAGAATTTTTTGATCCTCCTCCTCTTATTACAATAAGACAATCAAGATCTATTTTTTTAAATATTTTAAGAGAGGACATTAGATCTTCTATGGCTTCTGTTCCTTCTACTCTTGAATCAATGAATTTAATTTTGAAATTATATTTATGAAGATTATTTAAAAAATCATGGATAACAGCTCCGCTTTTAGAAGTAATTATTCCTATTTTTTGAGGATATTCTTTCAGTTCTAATTTTCTTTCAAAAGCTCCTTCTTTTTCTAGTTTCTTTTTTAATTCTTCGTATTGTTTTTTAAGAGCTCCCTCTCCCTTCAATTCAATAAGAGAAGCTTTGAAGCTTAATCTTCCGTTAGGAGCGTAAATACTAGGTAATCCAGAGATAATAACGTTCATTCCTTCCTCTAAATTTATTCCACAAATTTTGTAGTGATAACCCCAAATAACACATTCCAAAATACTTCCATCTTTATCTTTTAATGAAAAATATACATGTCCTTTAGTACTTTTTTTAACTTGATTAACTTCTCCTTCTATTTTTGCTTCAAAACCAAGTAAAACTGTATTTAAAAGTTCTATATATTCAGAAACAGTAAGAATATTATTTTTTAGTATTTCCTGATACATTTTTATTGAATCTTATTTTTGCTAAAACAGCTTCTTTTCTATAATTACAATAATCACATTTTGGACTCATTTCTGGAATTTCATCTTTAGTTAAACATTCTTTAATTTCCATTAATTTAGGCTCTATCCAAGAAGTATCTCCAGTGTATGGTATTATTTTTATTTTAAATTCTAATTTTCCATCAAATTTATCTTGTCCTACATCACCATTGCAGTAAACAAAATATCCAGTATCAGAAACTTCAAAACCATTGTTTCTAACAAGCCATTGATATACTTCCATTTGTCTTTTGTATCCAATCTGCCATTCTGCGTCTAAACTAACTTCTCCTTGTTTAGAAGTAGCTTTATAGTCAACAATGATTATTTCTCCTTTTGGATTAATCCATAGGTCATCAACTCCTCCAAAAACTAAAAAGTTTGAAGGTTCGTGAAGGTGTCTTACTCCAACAAAAGTATCTCTATAATCATTTAGATTTTTATGAGAAAAAGGAATGGCGTCTATTCCAAATTCTTCAAAAAGAGGATGAGGTTTCCCTTCTTTTCTCAAAAGATCAAATTCTTTTTTAAGTAAAGTATCAACAGCGCTATTTAAAGTGAAAGGAAATCCAGGAGGTCTTCCTGTTCCAAGTCTTCTATCTAAATAAAAGCATTGAGGGCATTCACAGAATAGGTCAATTTTTGATCTACTTAGATTAAAGGGTTCTTTTGATTTAGGATTAAATAATCCATTTGTTCTTCTAGCGTTGTAGTAATCACTCATAATTTTATTTTACTAAAGTTCCAATCTTGTTTTTTAAAATATTATCTATTTTATCTAGATGTTTGACGTTAAAAACAATTAATGGAATATTATTATCTCTACACAAAGTAAAGGCTGTTGAATCCATTACTTTTAAGTTTTTTTGAATAACGTCTGAAAAAGAAATTGTTTTATACATTTTAGCATCTTTATGTTTGTCAGGATCTTTATCATATATCCCATCAACATCAGTTGCTTT
>JAQVZN010000035.1 GCA_028708155.1 Minisyncoccota bacterium
TTCTTTATTTATTTCAAGTAAGTTTTTAGATTTATCAGTATCTGTAAATAATGCCATAAATTACTTTGCTTTAATTGCTTTCATAATTTTTGTAGCTACTTTTCTACAAAAGTTAGTAAATTATTTATCTTTTAAAAAATTTATTGAGCATAAAGAAAATGGAAGAGAAACAGACGCTTCTATCGTTAAAATATTAGCTAATATTATTAATTGGGGAGTTTGGATTTTAGCTATCTTATTAATTCTTCAAAATTCAGGAATTGATATCGGGGCCTTACTTGCAGGAGCGGGAATAATAGGAATCGCTATTGCTTTTGCCCTTAAAGAAGTTTTAGCAGATTTATTTGCTTGTTTTAGTATTTATTTTGATAAACCTTTTGAGGTGGGAGATTATGTTGTTCTTGAAGGGAATAGAAATGGAACTATTAAAAAAATTGGATTAAGGACTACAAGAATTGAGACTTTAAGAGGAGAAGAATTGGTTGTTTCTAACAGAAAACTTACAGAGTCTTTCTTAAGGAATTACAAGAAGATGAAAAAAAGAAGAGTTAATATTGAAGTTAGCATAGACCCTAAGACATCTCTTAAAAATCTAGAAAAAGGAAAAGAGATTATTAAAAAAATTATTGAAAAACAAGAGGAGACTGAAGTTAAGTGGGTAATTGTTCTTCCTTTTAATGGAAATTCATGGACATATGATATTGTTTATTCAATGAATACTAAAAGTTATAGTAAGTATATGACGGTTCGTGAAGACATTGTTTTATCTATTAGAAAAGCTTTTGAAAAAGAAAAAATAAAATTCGCTCTTAATAGCCAAAAAATTATTCTTAAAAAAGATTAATACATATGCCTAAACAAATAAAACCTAAAATTAAAAAAACAAAAGAAGTTCCAAAAGATAACTCTACTAAGAAAATTAAGATAAAAATTATTGGTCTTGGTGGCGGTGGTGGAAATATTATTAAAGAATTATCTAAAAAATTAGACTTTTCTTCAAATAAAATAGATTTTACGGCTGTTAATACTGATGTACAGGCATTAGAAACATTACCAAATAATTTAAAGAAAGTTTCTTTTGGTGAAGGAGAAACAAAGGGTTTGGGAACTGGAAGAGATGTTGCTTTAGGGCATAGGGTAGCAGAATCAGAAGAGAAAAAAATTAAAAATATTTTTTCAGATCAAAAGGATTTATACATATTAGTTGCTTCTTTAGGCGGAGGTACAGGAACTGGAGCGATACCTGTTTTTTCTAAAGTTGCTAAAGAATTGAATCTTACAACTCTTGGTATTTTTACTCTTCCTTTTAGTTTTGAGGGGAAAGATAGAATGAGAGAAGCTCAAAAAGCTATAGAAGAAGCTCAGGCTAGTTTGAATGCTGTTTTAATATTGCCAAATGAAAAAATATTTAAATTTGTAAAAGACGATATTCCTTTTAATTCAGCTTTAGATATTATCAATGATCAGCTTGCTAAATCTATTCAAGGTCTTTTGAGTACTGTTTATTCTTCAGGATTAATTAATATTGATTGGGCTGATATTAAAGCTACTATAGAGGGAGTTAATCAAAGAGCTTACTTAAATACAGTTCAGGTAAAATTAACTGATGATTTGAGTTTATTTACTAAAGACTTACTTTCAAATGAACTTATTGAGTATAATTTTCAAAAATCAATTAATGTTCTTTTTAATATTGAAGGTGGAAAAAATTTATCAATGAAGCAATTAGCTTTTATTTCTGAAAAAATTCACGAGTTAGCTCCTGAGGCAAGAATTATTTTTGGTTTAACTCAAAATCCAAAACTTAAAAATGAAATTAGAGCTACTGTTCTTGCGACAGGAACTGTTAAAAAGGAAGAAAAAATAGCTCCGCCAAAGAAAGAAAAACCAGTTCTTAAAAAAGAAAAAGTAGTTACTCCTAAAAAGAAACCTAAAGAAGTAATAAGTAAGGTAGAGGAGGAACTTAAAGAATTAGAAGAATTAGGAGTTGAGATTAATAGAAGAAATGCGGTAGAGATTAAAAAAGCAGAAGAAGAGGCTATCAAAAAAGAAAACGAAGAGGAGGATATTTTTGAAATCCCTGCATTTTTAAGAAAGAAAAAATAATATGAAAAGAATAACAAAAGCAATTTTTCCTATAGCTGGACTCGGAACTAGATTTTTACCAGAATCAAAAGTAGTTTCAAAAGAATTAATACCTCTTGGGGCTAAACCACTTTTACATTACACTGTTGAAGAAGCAATTTTGTCAGGAATAGAAGACATTGCTTTTATTACTAGAAAAAATCAAAAAGGAGCTTTGGAATATTTCGAAGAAGATAACGATCTTTTGCAAATATTAAAAGAAAACAACAAAGAAAGAGAGATAAGAAAATTGGGGGAGCTTAAAGAAATGGCTTCAAAAATAAAGATTTCTTCTTATATCCAGAAAAAACCAATGGGAGTGGCTAATGCTCTCTTTCAAGCCAAAGACTTTATTTTTAAAGAACCTTGTGCTATTTCTTTTTGCGACGACGTTGTTAAATCTGACATCCCTTGCATAGAGCAACTTCAAAGAATGTTTTTAACTTGCGGAAGCCCTATTATCGCTATTAAAAGAATGCCACCAGAAAGACTTCCAAATTATGGAGTAGTAAAAGTAGAAAAGATTGCTAACAGATTTTATAAAGTAAAAAGTATTTCTGAAAAGCCAAAAATAGAAGATGCTCCTTCAGATCTTGCGATTGTAGGAAGAATGATTTTAACTCCAGATGTTTTTGAATATTTAAGCAATAGTAAAGATATGATGATAAAAGATAGGTCAATTTCTGTTGCCTTAGGAGAGATGGCTGAGCTTGGAAAAGCTATTTATGCTTATGAAATTGAAGGAGATTGGCTTGAATGTGGAGACATTACTTCTTGGTATAAATCTTTTACACTTATGGCTATGGAAGATCCTGAATTTGGAGAAACTTTTAAGAATTATTTAAGAAACCTTAAGATATGATTTTTGATTTGATTATTATTGGTGGAGGTCCTGCAGGAATTACGGCGGCAATATATGCTTCTAGAAATAATTTAAACACTCTTATCTTTTCTGAAAATATAGGAGGAATGCTTTTTAATAAAGCGGTAAATGTAGAAAATTATACCGGATTTCCTTCTATTAATGGATTTGAGCTTGCAAATAATTTCAAGAAGCATCTTGAAGTACAAGAACATGTTGAAATAGTTGAAGAGCAGGTAGAGGAAATTAAAAAAGAAAACAATTTATTTCATTTAAAAACATACAATAAAGAGTATTCAAGCCGTACTGTTATCGTGGCTTCTGGATCTAAACCAAGAGAACTCAATCTTAAGGGAGAAAAAGAATTTTTAGGTAGGGGAGTTGGATATTGTCCTGTTTGTGATGGTCCTTTGTTTAAAAATAAAGATGTGGCAATTGTTGGTGGAGGAAATGCTGCTTTTGAGTCAGCAATTTTCTTAAGTAATATTGCCAAAAATATCTATATTTTTGAAAGAGGGGAGCATTTTTTAGCAGATGGAAAAAATCAAGGAAGAATTATGGCTATGCCGAACGTAAAGACTTATACTAAAACAGATGTTTTGGAGATAAAAGGAGATAAATTTGTGAAATCTATTTCTTTCAAACAAGAAGATAAGATTATGGAAATAGAACTTAGTGCAGTTTTTATTCAGGCTGGATATACTCCAAAAACAGAGTATTTAAAAGATTTAGTTGATTTAAATGAAAGGAAAGAGATTATTGTTGATGAGAATATGGCTACAAAAACAGAAGGTTTATTTGCGGCAGGAGATATTACAAATTCAAAAGTAAAACAGATTATTGTTGCCGCTTCGCTTGGTGCGATTGCTGCGTTATCAGTATATAACTATTTATTAAATTATGAGCAAAATTAAAGGAATAAAAGCTAGGGAAATATTAGATTCAAGAGGAAATCCAACCATTGAAGTAAGTTTAGAAACTGAAGATGGTGTTTTTATTGATTCTGCTCCATCGGGAGCATCAACTGGAGAAAGGGAAGCTGTGGAGTTGAGAGATGGAGATGAGGCTAGATATTCAGGAAAGGGAGTTTTAAAAGCCGTACAAGTAGCTCAGATGAATGTTTTTAAGAAAGTTAAGGGTTACAAGGTGCAGGAACAAAAAGAAGTAGATTTAGCTCTCATTGATCTTGATGGTACTGATAATAAAAGAAGAGTGGGAGGAAATACAACAACGGCTATTTCTTTAACTGTTGCTAGAGCCGGAGCTAAGGCTAGCAAGAAAGAGCTTTTTGAGTATATTGCTAGTATCTCAAACAACGAAGTTAAATTACCTTCGCCTTGTTTTAATGTTATTAACGGAGGAAAACACGCTGGTGGAGAATTAGCTTTTCAAGAGTTTATGATTAATTTTGAGGGTCATAGATTAAAAGATCAAATCAGAATGGCTTCAGAAACTTATCACAAATTAAAAGAGATTATTGCTTTAAAATACGGAAAAGAAGGAATTAATGTTGGAGATGAAGGAGGCTTTACTCCTTTGCTAAAAGATCCAAAAGAAGCTTTAGATTTAATTGTTAAAGCTGCGGAAAAACTTAACTATTTAAATGATTTAAATATCTTTTTAGATGTAGCTGCTTCAGAATTTTATGATGCTAAAAAAAATAGATATGTTTTAAATAAAGAAAATGTTTTTGATAGAGAAGAATTAGTTAAATACTACAAAGAACTTTGTGCTAATTATCCTATAAAATCTATAGAAGATCCTTTTGATGAAAACGATTTTGAGGGATTTAGAATGATTAATCAGGAAATGCTTGGGAATATTTTGATTATTGGAGATGATTTAACAACAACAAATATTAAATCAGTAGAGAAAGCTTACAGTAAAAATGCAATAAATGGACTTCTTGTTAAAATAAATCAAATAGGAACTGTTTCTGAAGCTATAGAGGCTGCTAATTTAGCGAAATCTTACAATTTTAAAGTAATGGTTTCTCATCGTTCAGGAGAAACAATGGATGACTTTATCG
>JAQVZN010000036.1:0-1407 GCA_028708155.1 Minisyncoccota bacterium
TCCTATTGAAGGAGAAAAATATTTAGCAGACTATAAAATATATCATTATGGATATGAAGATAGTGAATTTGGAATTGAATGGATGAGATATGAAGATGATTGTAATATGCCAGAAATAGTTAAAACTCTTCCTCATATTGCTTTTGAAGTAGATGATCTATATGAAGCAATAAAAGGAAAGAAAATTATTATTGAACCTAATAGCCCATCAGAAGGAAACTTAGTAGCTTTTATTGAAGAAGATGGTGCTCCAATAGAATTAATACAGATAAAAAATAAAATATGAAAAAAAGACCATTTGTATTTTTATGCACAGGGATGTCACTAGATGGCAAACTTAGTAATTATAAAAAGGAATGTGTTCCAATCTCAAGCGATGATGATAGAGATATGCTTTATGATATGAGAGTTTTTGCTGACGCAGCAATGGTTGGTGGAAACACTTTAAAATTAGATGACCCAGGATTAATGATCAAAGGGGAAAAAAGAATAAAACAAAGAATGAAATTAAAGAAACCTTTAGATCTTGTAAAAGTTTCAGTCATTTCTAATGCTAATGATTTAAAAATTGATGGAGATTTTTTTACTAGAGGCAGTGGAGAAAAAGTAATTTTTACTACCAAAGAAACATCTAATAAAAAAGTGGAAGAATTGAGAAAAAAGGCAAAAGTTTTTGTTATGGGTGAGAAGAAAGTTAATTTAAAAAAGGCGCTAGAGACTTTATACGAATTAGGAGTAAAGAAACTTTTAGTTGAGGGTGGAGGAGAGTTAATATTCTCTTTATTAAAAGATAATTTAGTTGATGAAATTAATTTAAAAATAGGTAATTTAATTATTGGTGGTAGAGGAACAACTACTTTTTGCGATGGAGATGGGTTTGGTATTCCATCTTTTAAAAAGGTTAAGTTTGTTAAAATAATTAAAAAACCTAATTATCTTATTCTAAAATTAAAGGTAATAAAGTAAATAAAAAAAGATGTTGTTAATTATTAACAACATCAGTGTTTTTTGTGAAATAAAGGTAGTAACCAAGAACATCTCCTCCAGAATAACCATATCCATAAGTAAAAGGAGTCATTGAAGACAATGTCATACCAGGATTTTCATCGATTAATCTAGAGATAGTTTCCCCTAGAGCAGACATTGAATCATAGTTTTCATATCCTCTGCTTTTGAGGTAGACTAAATAAAAATTATTTCCATAATCTAGTACCCCGCATAAATCTTCTCCTTGAGATTCAGAAGCACTTGCTTTACTTACACAACAAGAAGAAAAAATTGTTACGATCATAAGAATGATCATTAAGACAGCTAAGGTTTTCTTCATTTTTAATCCTCCGAGATTAAATTATCATATTTAGAATCAATGTCAATAATTTAATCTTGTTTTTGAAATATTTTTTGATA
>JAQVZN010000036.1:1507-4939 GCA_028708155.1 Minisyncoccota bacterium
ACTTATACGATGCAACAAAAATATTCTCCAGACAGTTCTATCGTGAGTCGAGAATTTATTAACGCCATAGATGAAATCAAAAAAGATTTTAATTCTTTGAAGGTTAATAATGAGATCTTAATTTTTGGTTCTACTTGTATGCAAGATTTTTTAAATGAATCTGGTATTCGTTTATATAATGATAAGCCAATTAAAAAACATCCTACTTATACTACTATTGCTGATTTAAAGAATCTTTTATCTGAGATTAGAAAATTTCCTCCAAGCAAAAGAGAATGTTTTTACCCTAGTGGAGAGCATTTTATATATGGAGCTGATTATCTTTTAATTAATGTAATAGAAGCAGCAGAAAAAATAAATGCGAAATATATTTATCCTACAAATTTAAATAGTTCTTATGGTTTTATTAAATAAATTAAAAAAAATATGAAAAAAGAAACAAATATAATTTATGGGCTTGGATTAATTGGCTCAGCAGTTTATTTTATTAGTACAGCAACAAGTTTTTGGATTGGGGCACTTGGTCTCTTAAAAGCTTTTGTTTGGCCAGCGTTTATTGTTTATTATCTTTTTGAATTTTTAGCTAAATAAAAATTAGAGAATATCAACACCCATCTTTTTAAGCTCTTCGTATAATTTGTTTACTGGTAATCCCATTGCATTGAAAAAATTACCTTCTATTTTTTCTATTAAAACAGATCCTATTCCTTGGAGAGCATATCCACCAGCCTTATCCAAAGGTTCTTTTGTGGCGATATAATTATCTATTGTTTGAGAATTTAATTTCTTCATTATAACTTTTGTTGAATCGTGAAAAGAAATGTAAGTATTAGTATATTTATTTATAATGGTTACTCCAGTAATAATTTCATGTTTTTTACCACTCAAAAAAGTAAGCATTTCTTTAGCTTTTTCTTCTGTGAATGGTTTTCCTAAAACTTTTTGTTTGTAAACAACGATTGTATCTGCAGCAATAATAATCCCTTCCTTGCATTCTTTTTCTACAGCTTTTGCTTTCCCTAAAGAAAGATATTCTACTAATTTTTTAGGGGGCATCTTTAAATTTAAATCTTCTTTATAAAAACTTTCTTTTATTTCAAATTTTAAATTTACTTTTTCTAAGATTTCTTTTCTTCTTGGAGAAGTTGAAGCTAAAATTATTTTTTTCATATTTTAATTATATATAATATTTGACAAAAAAAGAAGATCAATGTATTTAAATTAAGGAACATCTATCATGTCTAAACTTATCTATGAATTTTGTGAAAAAGGAAAAAGTCCTTATTCTTGTTCTTTTTCAGGGCAAAAAAATTTTGAAGATTATCTAGCGAAACATCCAGGAGCAACCTATAAAAAGGTTGACTATTAAAAAGACTTTATTGAAGTCTTTTATTTTTTCCAAAAATAGAGTAAAATTTAAATAATAATTAAAGAGTTGTTTATAATTAATAAAAAATAAAATATGAACAATAATTTTATTAAAGTGTTAGTAGTTTTTACTTTTATGGTTATGATAATTGTAAACGTTCTTGCTAATTCTTTACCGATAAATGGAATCTCTACTTCTGTTATTTCAGATAATTATGCAAATCTTTTTACTCCGACAGGGATGACTTTCTCTATTTGGGGCCTTATTTATGTCTTGCTTGCGATTTACGTCTTTTATCAGTTAACAAAAGACAGACTTTTATTAAATAAAATAGGGATTTATTTTTCTATTAGTTCTGTTGCTAACGCCTTATGGATTTTTTGCTGGCATTACGATCTAATTTTATTTTCTTTAATTTTAATGTTTGTAATTTTATTTTCTTTAATTAAAATTAACACTCTTATTAAAAAAGAAGAATTAGATAAGAAAGAAAAGTTTTTTATTTCTTTGCCTTTTAACGTTTATTTAGGATGGATTACGGTAGCGTCAATTGCTAACACTATTGTTTTTTTGATTACTTTAGGATTTAACGGCTTTAGTGTTATTCCGATAATAGGATTCTTGCTATTAGGAGCTGTTTTAGGGTCTTTAGGAATCTTTAAAACTAGAAGTATAGCTTATGGGCTTGTCTTAATTTGGGCCTATCTAGGAATATTAATTAAACATTTTTCTCTTGAAGGGTTTTCGGGACAATATTTAAGTATTATTATCGTAACAATTATCTCAATAATAATATTTATCTTCTCTTGTTTTAGATTAAAAAAGAGTTTATAATGGAGGCATGGAAAAAGTAGCAGTCATGGTTTGTAACTTCGCCTCATTTGACGAAGATACTATAAAAAAATATGGAATTATTCCTATCGCTTCTAACCTTTTATGGGAAGAAGAATCTTTGCTTTCAGGGAATAATATTTTTGAAAAGATGAGAGATGCTCTTAAGAAAGGAATTAAAACAACACCTAAAACATCACAACCTTCGCTTGGAACTTTTAAGAAGTATTTTGAAGAAGCTCTTTTGAATAATGATGAATTGATTTGTATTACTATAAGTTCTAAAATTTCAGGAACTTATAACGCAGCACTTCAAACTAAGAAATTATTAAGTTCAGATAAACAAGAGAAAATTCATATAATAGATTCTCAAAGCATAGATACAGCAGAAACCTTACTTGCAGTGAAAGCAGTTGAGATTATTAAAGAAGGAGATAACATTGAAGAGGTTGTTAAAAAAATAGAAAGCTATATTCCTAAAACCTATTTTTACGGAATGACAGAAAATCCAGATCAGATGGAAGCTGGAGGAAGAATAAGTCACGTTTTAGCGGTAATTTTAAAACAGATGCAAAAATTAGGAATGAGGCCTATTTTACATATGGCTGAAGGAGTAGTTTCTGCTGCTAATTTAAAAATGAATGCAAAAGATATTTCTGAAGCACTTTTTAATCAGTTTGAAGATTTGAATAAAGAATCTTTGAAAGAGGGAAAAAAGTATAGAGTTGCTATTAGTCACGCAGATAATATTGAAGGAGCTTTAAAATTAAAAACATTATTTGAAAATAAATATAAAGAGCAAGTAAGGGTTGATTTTATAAGTATGACTGGTATATTTATTGGTGCTCACGTTGGTCCAGGGACACTGATGTGTGCTACATTATTAGATTCTTAATATTATTTATTATGTTTAAAAAAATTATATTTTATTTATCTAGGATATTAAGCATTGCTTTAATTTTGTTTTTATCTTTATTCGCTTTAGATGTTTTTACTGAATATAGTGGTTTTAGCATAATAATTCCTTTATTAATTCATCTGCTTCCATCAATCGCCATTATTTTTGTAACGGTAATAGCTTTTGAGTATGCCTTATTGGGAGCGATTCTTTTTATTCTTTTTGGGTTAGCTTATCTTTTTTTAGTAGGGGTAAGTAATTGTGCTATAATCACAATCCCAATGGTTTTTATTGGAATTCTTTTTATTATCAATTGGCTTTTAAGAAAAAAATA
>JAQVZN010000037.1 GCA_028708155.1 Minisyncoccota bacterium
TAATTATGGATTTACTTAAAGGTTTAAATAAAGAACAGAAAGAAGCGGTTAAATATAATAAAGGACCACTTTTAATTATTGCTGGTGCTGGAACAGGAAAAACAACAGTTCTTACAAGAAGAATTGCTTATCTAATGTCAAAAGGAGTTAATGCTAATGAAATTTTAGCTTTGACTTTTACTGAGAAAGCAGCTTCAGAGATGGAAGAAAGGGTGGAAAATCTTTTAGACTTTGGATATTATGATTTTTGGATTTCTACGTTTCATTCTTTTTGTGATCGAGTTTTAAAAAATAATGGGCTTGAGATTGGTCTTCCGATAAACTATAAATTATTAAATAGCACAGGAGCTTGGATTTTGATTAAACAGAATTTTAATCAATTTTCTTTTTTAAAAGAATATAGACCTCTTGGAAATCCGACAAAATTTATTCACGCTTTAATTAATCATTTTCAAACTTGTAAAAATGAAGGTATTTATCCTGAAGACTATTTAGAGTACGCGAAAAGTTTAGAAGAAGATGTTTTAAAGAACGAAGATTTAGAATCTATTCAAATAAAGGAGATTGCTAAAGCTTATGAAACCTATCAGAAGCTTTTACTTGATAATAATTTTTTAGATTTTGGAGATTTGATAAACTATACTCTTAAACTTTTTGATAAAAGACCAAAAGTTCTTAATAAATTTAGAGAACAGTTTAAATATGTTATGGTTGATGAGTTTCAAGACACAAATTCTGTTCAATACGAACTTGTTAAAAAAATATCAATGCCGAAGAATAACATCACTGTAGTAGGGGATGACGATCAGGGAATTTTTTCTTTCCAGGGCGCTTCTTTTAATAATGTTTTGAGATTTAAAAATGATTTTCAAGATTCAAGAAGTATTGTCCTCATTAATAATTACAGATCAACTCAAGATATCTTAGATTTGGCATATAGTTTCATTCAGTTAAATAATCCTAACAGGCTAGAATATGAACTTTCTAAAAAAGGAGAGAGTAGTTTGAGTAAAAAATTAAAAAGTAATACTAAAGAAAATGGAGGAGTAAACTTATTATCTTTTGAAACTGCGGAAGACGAAGTTTTAGGAGTAATCGATAAAATATGGGAGATAAAGGAAATAGATAAGGAAGCTAAATTTTCTGATTTTTGTGTTTTAGTTAGAGCGAACGATTCAGCTAATTATTTTATAAGAGGTTTTGAAAGGGCTTCAATTCCTTATTATTTCATGTCTTCAAAAGGTCTATACTCTCATCCTATTATTTTAGATATAATTGCTTATTTTAAAATAATTTTAAATTTTTACGATTCACCTGCTTTTTATAGAGTTTTAAGGTCTCTTCCTGTTAATTTTACTTCAGAAGAAGTGGCGAAAATAGGCTGGTTTGCAGATGAAAATAGTATTTCGTTGTTTGAAGCTCTTAAAAACCCAAAACTATTAAATACATTAGACAAAGAAAAAGTTAATAATTTACTAACTTCTTTGGAAGAGCATTTTAGATTTGCAAAAGAAAAAAATGTTAGTGAGATTTTTATAAGAATGATTAACGATCTTCATTATGCTGAAAAGTTAAAAGAACCTACAGAAGAGAATTTAAAGAACTGGGAAATTATTTATCAGTTTTATCAAAAAACTAAAACTTTTGAAAATACAAATCATGACGGTAAATTAGCTTCTTTTATGGAGCAATTATCAATGGAATTAGAATCTGGAGACGAGGGTGATTTAAGCGCTCAAATTGACGAGAGTGACTCTGTAAAGATTATGACTGTTCATTCTGCAAAAGGACTTGAATTTAAATATGTTTTTGTTATTAGTTTAGTTCATAGAAAATTTCCAAGCGATAAAAGAAGCGATCCGATAAAACTTCCTAAAGATCTTATCAAAGAAGTTTTACCTGAAGGAGATTTTCATATTGAAGAAGAGAGAAGATTGTTTTATGTAGCCTTAACAAGGGCTAAGAGGGGGCTTTTCTTAACTTGGGCAAATGATTATGGCGGAAAGCAACTTAAAAAACCTTCTCGTTTCTTGATAGAGAGTAAATTAATTGATAAGACTTTGGCAGATAAACAAAAAATGACTAAAGGAGCTTTTTGTTTTACTAAACAATTCAATGGTTTTAAAAAAGAATCAAATGAAACTACTTCTATGAGGTATGACAAATTACTTCCTTCTCATTTTTCTTTTTCTCAGTTAGCTGCTTTTCAAAGTTGTCCGCTTCAATATAAATATGCCCATATCTTAAAAATTCCAACCAAAGGAAAACCTAATTTTTCTTTTGGAAAAACTATTCATAATACTCTTTGTAGATTTGTTAATTTAGACGCTCAAGTTTTTCAGTCAAAACAAAAATGTCTTTTTAGAAAAGATGATAAGGAAAGAAAAAAAGTAGGGTTAAGTTTAGCTGATTTATTAAAAATTTATGATGAAGAATGGATAGACGCTTGGTTTGACGGAGAAGATCATAAAGAAGAATATCGTGAAAAAGGAAAATTAATTTTAACTAAATTTTATAAAGATTTTTTAGAAAGAGATTCTGCGGTTCTTACTATGCAAAATGAATTAGCCTTAGAAAAAACTTTTAGTATTAATTTAAATGGATATAAATTTGTAGGAGCAATTGATAGGATTGATAATACGAATGAGGGAATTGAAATATTAGATTATAAGACTGGAGGAGCTAAAAAAACTTTAGCTACAAGTGACAAATTTCAATTAGAAATATATAACTTAGCGGCGAATAAAGTTTTTAATATTGCTCCTAATAAATTAACTTATTATTATATCGAAGAAGGAAAATATTTATCTTTTTCTCCGAAAGAAAATAGTCTTGTAAAAACCGAAGAAAAGATATTAAATATAATAGAGAAGATTAAAAGAAGTAATTTTAAGCCGACCGCTGGTTGGCAATGTGATTACTGTGATTACAAAAATATTTGTCCTCACAGAAAATTTTAAAAATATGAAAAAAGTTACAATTTTAGGAGATGGTGCTTGGGCAACAACAATAGCTTTAATATTAAATAAAAACGGACACAAGGTAACAATGTGGAGTACTTTTCCTGACTATTTAGATGAGCTTAATTTAAAAAGAGTTAATGCGAAATACCTTCCAGATTTTTCTATTCCTAAAGAAATTGTTTTTGAAAAAGATATTAATAAAGCTGTTTCAAATGCTGACATTATAGTAGATGCTATTCCTTCTAAATTCTATAGAAGTGTTCTAAATAAAATTGATAAAAAGAATATCCAAGGAAAATTTTTTGTAAATGTTTCCAAAGGAATTGAACAAGAGAGTCTAAAAAGAATGACGGAAATAGCTAAAGAAGAGTTTCCTAAAATAAAAACTTGTGTTTTATCTGGACCAACAATTGCTCATGAAGTTGCTTTAGGAATGCCAGCAGTAGTTATTTCAGCTTCTTCTGATTTAAATGTAGCTAAATCAGTCCAAGAATTATTTTTTAATGAAAGCTTTAGAGTTTATACAAGTACCGATCCTATCGGTGTTGAGCTTTGTGGAGCTCTTAAAAATGTAATTGCTATTGTTGCAGGTATTTCTGACGGTCTTGGTTTTGGAGCTAATTCAAAAGCGGCTATCTTATCAAGAGGAATTGTTGAAATTGCTAGATTAGGACAAGTTCTTGGAGCTAAAAAGAAAACTTTTTATGGAATTGCTGGCTTGGGAGACTTAGCCACAACTTGTATTAGTCCTGAGAGTAGGAATAGAACTTTAGGAGAGAAAATAGGAAAAGGTGAAAAATTAAAAGATATTATTAACTCAACAAATAGTGTTATTGAGGGAGCGACAACAACAGAAGCAGTTTATAATTTAAGTAAAAAATATAAAGTGGATATGCCTATTACTAAAGAAACTTATGAAATCTTGTATCAAAATAAGGATCCTAAGAAGGCATTAGCGGATTTAATGTTTAGAAGTAAAAAAGGAGAATAATATGCTTAAAAGAGATATATTTATAGGACTTGTTATTTTTATGCTTTTTGCAATTGGGCTTGTCTTTACTCTTGAAAATATTAACGAGAGGGAGACTTTACTAGAGCAGGAAGTAGTTGATTAGCTTTCTAGACAAGGATGGCTATTTTTGATATAAATTAGATATAATAATTAAATTTTTAATGTATGGAAATCAAAATATTTGTAGAAATTCCTAAAGGGAGTCGTCAAAAATACGAACTTAATGAAGAGACTAAAAAAATAGAATTAAATAGAACTATTTATGGACCAGTTTCTTTTCCTTTTGAATATGGACACATAGAAGGAACTTTAGCTGAAGACGGAGATCCATTAGATGCTTTAATTTTAACTAACGAAGCTACATTTCCTGGATGTATAGTTAATTCAAGAATTATTGGAATGCTTTCAATGGAAGATGAGGGTGGAATTGATAATAAAGTAATTGCAGTTCCTTCAGCAAAAATTAATCCAAGATTTTCTCATATAAATGATATTTCAGATTTAACAGATTTTGAAAAAAATTCTATTAAAGAATTCTTTGAAATTTATAAAAGAATGGAGCCAAATAAATGGGTAAAAGTTAAAGAATTTGTTAATAGCGAAGAGGCTATTAAAGCTATAGAAGCATCAATTATTAATAAAGAATAAAACTATGTATAAAATTGATAAAGAAAAATGTTTAGGTTGTGGGGGATGCACTATTACTTGTCCAAAAGGCCTTAACATAGGAGATGATAGTAGAGCTCAAGTCATTGACGAGGAAGAACTAATAAGAGCTGGAGGAGACAATGTTTGTCCTTACGGAGCTATTGTTCTTGAAGATGATGAGATTATAGATGAAGAAGACGAAGAAGAAAAATCTTCTTATTAAAATGAGTTTACTTAAAGTTGAAAACTTAGAAGTAGAAATTGACAAGAAGAAAGTTTTAAACGGACTTGATTTTAACATA
>JAQVZN010000003.1 GCA_028708155.1 Minisyncoccota bacterium
CATAAGCTTTTTCAAGGGCATTAGGAGTAAAAGCATAATCTATAAAAACAGAAAAAGGTTCTGAAATTATTTTTTGCATTCTTCCTGGAATCCCCGTAACTTTTTCTACCCCTCTTTTACATTCTTCTAAACTTAATCCTTGAGACAAACCTAAAGTAATTCCAGCCAAAAGATTGTAAACATTAAAACCTCCCAAAAGTTTTGTTTTAAAAATAGTTGAATTAACTTCAAATTCTGAAAAACTTTGAGTTGTAACAACATTTTTAGCAGAAACATCTCCTTCACTTAAAATAGAATAAGTCATTTTCTTTTTTGCAGAAAAAGAATTAAAATATTCAAAATTCGGATCATCTTTATTTAAAATATGCATTCCCTTAACAGCTTTGAATAATTTCCCTTTAGCTTTTTTATAATTATCAAAACCACGGTGAGATTCTATATGCTCCTTAGATAAATTTGTAAATATCGCTACATCAAAATCTATAAACTTATGCCTAAATTGTTCAATTCCTTCGGAAGTTACTTCTATAATAGCGTAATCACACTTTGCTTTAACAGCTTCTTTTAGAAATTTTTGTATCTTGAATCTTCCTGGCATCGTCATTTTAAGGTCATTAACTTCTTCCTTATCTCCTATTCTAAAAGATATAGATGAAACTAAAGCCACTTTAAAACGCTCAGCTAAAATATTAAAACAAATATTAGCTGTTGTTGATTTTCCATTAGTCCCTGTTATGGCAATAACTTTAATTTTCTTTCCTGGAAATCTATATATAATTGCTCCTAATAAAGCAAGTGTAAAATGATAAATCTTAAAAACAAATTTTGGTATATATTTTTTAATCATCTTCCTAAGAATTGAAGAACAGCTTTTATCTTTTCTTCAACATCTGTTATTTCCTCATCTATTTGAGATAAGGCATTTTTTATTTCTTTTTGAGTAAAACCTAAACTTTGAAGAGCATCTATAACTTCAACGTCTTTATGTGTTTTGCTTTTTTCTATTTCTTTAATTTTTCCCGTTAATTCCAGTAATATTTTCTGAATCTTTTTACTTCCTACTCCTTTTGGAGCTTTGTTGTTTTCCAAATTAAATTTCAATTTAGAAAGTGATCCTGACTCTGCAAAAATTAAGGCAATCTTAGGACCAACTCCAGAGATAGTTTTGAGTAATTTAAATAATTCAAGCTCATTAAAACTTAAAAAACCATATAACTCAACTTCTTTCTCTTTTAAAACAAGCTGAGTGTAAATTTCTTCTTCTGTCCCTTCCTTTACTTTTTCTAAATTAAGGGGAGATAGAAATATTTCATAACCCATATCATTCACTAAAAGAAAAATGCTTTTTGATCCTTTGTAGAAAACTTTACCTTTTAAATATGTAATCATATTTATAATATATCATATCTTTTCCTATTTTAAAACATAAACTCTTGCATATTTTTACGCTTTAGTATATATTAGACCTATGCCAATACTAAAGTCAGCAAAAAAACGTCTTGTTCAAGACGAAAAAAAGAAATACAGAAACTTTTTGAGAAAAAAAGAAATGAAGAACATCTTGAAAGAAGTTCGTGCTTTGGTTGCTTCAAAAAACAAAGAGGAGGCTTTAAAAATTTTACCAAAAGTATATAAACTAATCGACAAGGCAGCAAAAACAAACGTCATTAAAGACAATACTGCTTCTCGTAAAAAATCAAGAGTTACGAAGCTTGTAAACTCAATTAGCTAAAGGAAACAGGACTCTCGGTCCTGTTTTTTTATATCTTCTTTGCTATTTTTAGAATAATAAAGGAAACTCCTACTCCCAAAAAAGCTGTTATTAATTGAGGATAACTCATCGCATATAAAATAGGCTCTGGGAGAAAACTAAATAAATAAGCACTAGTTAAAAATAAAAAAGAAAATTTTAAAATTGCTCCAATAGCTCCAGCTAAAAAATAGCTGTTTTTTAAATAATTAATAGTAACAACTAAAATAATATTTCCTAAAATAATAAACGGAACAAAGGGTAAAATTACCGGCGCCATTAATCCCGTAAAAACAGAAAATAGACTAGGGATAATTGCTATTCCAATAGATTGTCTTAATCCTAAAAAAAACACAGAGCAAATTAATAGGGCGTTAATAATAGTTCCTGTTATAAATTGATTTTTAAAAACAACTTGTGCAAGAATAATTATTGAAATAATCCCCAAAAACTGAGCTAAGGCGATAGTAATGCTTTTAATTTTTATTGCTGTTTCCATATTAATTTTCTTTCTGCTTTTGCGAAAATTTCGTATAAGCAATTTTATTTATTATTTCTTTATTGGTTAAAAATTCTTTATATATATTTTGAACAATTGGATTCTCATCAGCAATTCTAATCTCTGCTTTTTCATCAATTTGATAAAGTCCTTGAGATCTTTTTTCTCTAATTTTTTTATTAGTAGGAACTGGCTGACCTCCCCCTCCAACACATCCATAAGGGCAAGACATAACTTCAATATAATCAAACTGGTCTAAATTATTTTCAATTATTTCTTTCGCATTTTTTAATCCATAAACAACCGCAACTCTTATCTTAACTCCTTCTATCTCAATTGTCGCTTCTTTAATTGATTTAGAGCCTCTAAATTCTTTAAAATCTATTTTGTCTAATTTTTTATTAAGCAATTTAAAGCAAGCTGTTCTCGTTGCTGCTTCAGCCACTCCGCCCGAAGAACCAAAAATTACTCCTGCAGAAGAAGAAAAACCTAAAAGCTCATCTTTGTCTTCTCCTTTTATTTTAGAAATATCTATCTTATGTTTAATAAACATTGCTGCTAATTCATGAGTGGTTAAAACATAATCAACACACCTTAACCCATCAACTTGAAGTTCCTCTCTTTTAATTTCATACTTTTTTGAAGTACAAGGCATTACCGAAACAACAACAATATCTTTCGGATCAATATTTTCCTTTTTTGCATAATATGTTTTTATAAGTCCTCCTAAAAGAATTTGAGGTGATTTTACTTCTGTTAAATTTGGGATAAGCTCTGGTTTATAAAATTCAACAAACTTTACCCAAGCAGGGCAACAAGAAGTAAACATTGGTAAATTTTCTTTTTTAGTAATTCTTTCTATAAGTTCATTAGCCTCTTCTATTGTAACTAAATCGGCACCCACAGAAACATCAAAAACTTTTTTAGCTCCTAGCTTTTTAATTCCTGCAATCATTTGTTCAATAACAATAGAACCGTAATCCATATTAAATTCTTCTCCAATACTTGCCCTAATCGCAGGAGCAAATTGGAAAACAACGTGTTTTCCTTTTCTAATTTCCTCCTCTATTTCAAGCGTTGGATTGACTGGAGAAAAAGTTCCCGAAGGACAATGAACAACACATTGGCCACAATAAACACAATCTTTATTTTTATCTTGTGAAGGAAAAATCTTATGAAAAGCACCATCTTTCTTTACTTCTAAAAAACCAATTCCTTGGTTTTTACAAATCTCAACACAATTAAAACAATTGATACATTTTGAAGAATCGTAAGTAATAACATCTCCAAAACTATACTTTGGATAATTCTTCTTTCTGTCTTCCCATTCACTTATACAGAGCCCCCATTCTTTAGCGTAGTTAAGCATCTTACACCTATTATTCCAAATACATTCATTACATTTTTCTACGTGCTGAGCAAAGATTAATTTTAAATTAGTCTTTCTTGTTTCTAAAATTTCTTTTGAATTCGTTTTAATAACCATTCCTTCTTCCGCATAAGTTCCGCAACTAGTATGTAGTCCTTTTTTTCCTTCAATTTCAATCAAACACAAACGGCAACCTTCTTTGGCGAAAGTATCTTCGTGGTAACAAAGCGAAGGAATGTTAATATTATTTTCTTTTGCTATTTCTAAAATAGTTTTTCCTTCTTCTGTTTGTATTTTTTTTCCATCTATTTCAATATTTATCATTTGAGTATCACCTTATTTATTAAACTTCTAAAAGATGTTGGAATCCCTCTACCAAGAGCACAGAAACTAGTTTTTTCTAAAACAGAAAAAATCTCTTCCATTCCTTTTAAATTTTTATTTTGCACCATTTCTAAAATTCTATAAGTTCCTTCTCGACATGGGGTACATTTATCACAATTTCCCTCCATTAAAAAAGTAGCCCACTTTTCCATAATTTTATAAGGATCTTCTTTGTAAGAAATAACTCTTATAAAACCTTCTCCACAAACTGGTTTATCAAATTCTTCTTCCACCAAAATTTCTCCGCAAGATCCTCCTCCCGATTGAACATAAAATGGTTCTTCTAAATAATTATTAGTTTGTTTTAGAATCTCCCTTATTGTCATATCTTCCTTAAGCTCGTAAACTCCTCCTTTGATATTTTCTCCCACAATCATATAAAATCTTTCCTTATCATATTCTCCTTTCTCTATTTTAGAAACATAATAAAAAGTTTCTACATTATTAACAAGAGTCGGCATTCCAAATAGTCCTTTTTCAGAAACATATGGAGGTCTTTTCCTTGGCTCAGGAGCTTTCCCCTCTATAACATTTATTGCTGTTGATTCTTCTCCTCCAATATATCCATTGTCTTCTTCAATTAAAATAATTTTCGGATTATCTATTTTGTTTTTAATTAAAGAATAATATTCTTTATTTAAATAAAGATAAGCCAAAGAATTATCAATAGTTTTTAAAGCTATTTCAATCCCAAAAAGAACGTCTTTTAAATAATTCTCTAAAATATATTTGTCTTTCTTAAGATCAAGTTCACCTTCAGCAGCATTACAAATAATATATTTTTTAGGAGCTTTCGCATTCAAAACACTCTCCCATTTTAAATATGTTGGGAACCCAGCGCCCCCTCTTCCTTTAAGTTCTGCTAATTTTAATTTCTCAATAATATTCATTTTATTTAACAAAAGATGTAAGCCAAGTAATAATAAACTCCATTACAATAAGTCCAATAATTAAAATTAAAATAATTAATAAATATTCTTTTTTCATATATCAAGAATTAATGTTTCAATTGCAATTTTTTCATCTATTTTTCCCGTCTTTACACCTAAATCAATTTCTAATATCTTAGCATAAATTCTCTTTAGGTCATCAAGCGAAAATTTTTGAGATTGATAAAAAGACTTTCTTTGCACAAAAGGATGCAGGGAAGTTTTTCTATAATCTTCTGCTGTTTTAACAATTATCATATTTTTAAACTGATTGGAAATAAGAGCTAACAATCCAAAAATAGATTCTCCTTTTTCTAAATGTTTTTTAATTAATCTAATCGCTTTTTCTTTATCATTATCAGCTAAAGCGTCTACGGTATTAAAAATATTAATTTCTGTTTGAACATTTACTAGAAGATTTACATCATCTTCAGTTATTTCTTCTCCTTGTTTATATGAAACAAGTTTACTAATTTCATTTGCTTGTCTCCACAAATCACTACCGATATATTCACACAATAGATCAAGTCCTTTATCAGAAATTTTTCCTCCTAAATTTGAAATTTCTTTTTTAGCCCATTTTTTAAGTTCTTCTCCTTCTAAAAAATTAAATTCTTCTATGGTCGCTTTTTTCCTAATAAAAGAATATAGAACATCTCCTTTTAAAAGTTTATCTTGTTCGTAAAAAATAAGAATGTTGTCTGAATCTAAAAAATCTTTTCCTTTTTCTTTAATCTCTTCTTTTAAAGTTTTATTTAAAAAAACATTTTCAATAATTATTAATTTTTTTTCATTAAAAAAAGAAAGTCCTAAAACTTCATTTTTTAAATCATCAAAAAATAAATTTTTTCCATCTAAAAGACGCTCATTAATTCCACTCTCATTTTTAAGCTTGAATTCTTCCTTAAGTTCATTCAATCTTTTCTTTGATCTATATGTATCTTTTCCGTAAATTAATATTATCATTTATTTTTGACAATTAGGACAATAAAAAGTACCTCTTGCCCCTATCTTAACATATTTAATAAGCTCATTACAATCTCTACATTTCAATCCTTTTCTTCCGTAAACCAAAACTTCACTTTGATAATTTCCCTTTCCTCCTTCAAGTCTTCTGTAATCAGACATACTTGTTCCTTTAAGTTCTAGTCCTCTTTTTAGAATTATTTTTATTGCGTTAAAAATATTTTCGATTTCTTTATCACTTAAAGTTTCTGTTTTTCTTTGAGGATTGACTTTAGCTAAAAACAAAATTTCCGAACCATAAATATTCCCAATGCCCGCTATTTTTTCTTGATCCATTAATAATTTTTTAATATCTGTTTTTTTACCTTTAACTATTTTTTGGAAATAATCTAATGTAAATTCTTCTGAGAAAGGTTCTGGTCCCAATTCTTTAATTTCTTTTAAATTAAGAATTTCATCTTTTTTATAAAGTTCCATTTTCCCAAACTGTCTTAAATCAGAAAAGCCTAACTCTTCCCCTGAATCTAAATAAAAAATAATATGAACGTAACTATTATAAGGGTCATCTTTTATTGGCCCTTCAATTAAAGGCACAGATTCCTTGTTTTCAATTTTCCATTTTCCTAAAAGAAAATGTCCTGTCATTTTAAGATGAACTAATAAAATATAATTATCAGATAATTCTATAATAATATATTTTGCTCTTCTAGAAACCTTAAGAATTTTTTTTTCTTTTAATTTATCAACAGAAAAATTCTTAATAAGTTTTTCTTTACCCACCCAAACATCTTTAATTACTTTCCCTTTAATTTTTTCATTAAGCTCATTAACTATAGTTTGTACTTCTGGTAATTCTGGCATATTAAAATAATTTTAAATTATCTCCCATTGAATCTCCTGGTATTTTAGGAATTAAAGTCTTAAAACCAAATTCTTCAAAAGATTGAACCACTTCATGTTTTTCAAATTTTCCAAACTTACATTCATCTAAATTAAATTCAAAATCAACATCTGTTTTAATACGAGCAAGTTCCTTGCTTAAAAAAGCCATCTCTTTTCCCAATATTAATTTTTCTTTTAAAGCTCCTTTTATTGAATCAATATTTTCATAAACCCCTTCAATGTATGAATACTCATTAAGTAAATTAATAGCTGTTTTATCTCCGATTCCAGCAACTCCAGGAATATTGTCCGAAGAATCTCCTTTAAGAGCTTTGAAGTCTATTACCTGATCTGGATTAAAACCATATTTAGCTTTAACCTTTCCTCCATCAAAAAGATCTGCCGAATTTACTCCGTGCCCTAAAAAGAAAACTTTTGTAAAATCATCAATTAATTGAAGATTATCTAAATCTCCTGACAAAATTATTTTTTCTAAATTATCAATTTCTTTTTTAGATATTGTTCCAATTAAATCGTCTCCCTCAAAACCTTCTTTTTCAAAAACAGGAATTTGAAACTTTCTCAAAACATCTTTTACAAGTGGAATTTGATAATATAATTCGTCAGGAGCTTTTTGTCTGTTCGCCTTATAATCACAATATAAATCTTTTCTAAAATTACATTTAGAAACATCAAAACACGCCGCAATATAATCTGGCTCTAATTCTCTAATCGCTTTAAACAAAAAAGTTAAATATCCATAAACCGCATTTACCACTTCTCCTTTCTTGTTCTTAAGGGGTGGAAGAGCATGAAAAGCTCTATGAATAACCGAGTTACTATCTATAATTATTATCTTTTCCATGTTTATATTGTTGCAAAAAAAACACAAAAAAGAAAGTCTTAGATTATTTTAAAACAGTATTAATTATTTTCTTTAATTCTTCACTATCACAATGATCAATATTTTCTATATTGCAAGGATTAAAAGCTTTATAAAGACTAGCCAAAGAATTCTCTGTTTTTAGATTAATAAAAGTAATAATTCCTAAAAGAATTAAAAAAGAAACTACTAAATTGATTAATTTAATTTGATTCATATAATATTTTTCTTTTATCTTTATCTAAATAACTAAAATAAATCCACTTAGCAAAATCTGGAATACTTTCTATAACTTTACTTCCCCATTCAATAAAAATCAAATTTTCTTTATTTAAAATAATATCTTCAAAATCTAATCCCTTAATATTATCTACTCTGTAAAAATCTAAATGATAGAAATTCTTAAATCCTTTATAGTCTATTTCGTATTTCTTAACAATATTAAAAGTAGGACTTTTAATTTTAATTTTTAAAACATCTTCTAGCCCTTTAGTAAAAGTAGTTTTTCCCGCACCAAGTTCACCCTCAAGAACAAAAATTAAGGCTTTATTTTCTAAAGGATTAATATTTAAAATATCCAGTAAAATATTTTTTGTTTCTTCTTCTGACTTTGTAATAAATTCCATTACATTTATTATATCTTTTTTAGAAAATAAAAAAAGAGGAAAAATTGACTTTTAAGCTAAAATAGATTATTTTATAGATAATGATAGAAGATTTAAAAAAATCAAAAAACATAGGAATTATTATTGCAAATAATGAAGATATAGACTTTGCTATAGTCAATCTTGCGTTTATCTTAATTGCTCAAAAGTTAAATAAAAATATCTATTATAGAATAAATAATAATCTTCCTTTCTTTCCTATTTGCGAAGATGCTCCTCAGATTATTTTAAATGTTAAAAAACAAATTTCTGACATTTATTATGAAAAATCAAATGAAGGCATTAAACTATTTTTAACTCCCAAAGAAAATGATATTTCTTTAGAAGATTTTAATTGTAAGCTTATAAATGCAAAAGAAAAAAAATCCTTAGATTTAGTTATTGCCGTTGGTTTTAAAAGCTTAAAAGATCTTGAAAGAAGCGTTCAAGAAGATTTTACAGAAATAAGTAAAGCTCACATTATTAATATTGACAACAATCACTTGAATAAAGTTTATGGCAATGTTAATTTAATTGAAAATGGAACTTCTCTTGCAAAAATACTTTTTAAAAATCTAGAGGAAGAACTCTTTGATGAAAATATTGCTTCCCTTCTTCTTGCTCAAATTAAAGAAGAAGATTTTAAAGTTGTAAAAAAACTAACCGAACAAGGAGCTAAGATAGATACAAAAAACAAGATTTTAAATCTTATCTCTATCCTAAATAAAATAGAACTACAAGAAAATATTTATTTAGCAGAAATAGAAGAATTAAATGAAGTTGATATTCCTTTTATTCTAAGCACTATAAAGGATTGTCTTTTTATCAAAAACTTTATCTTAATATTTAACAAAAATAATTGTGTTTTCTATTTAGAAGATAAAAAAGCTCTAGAAAAAATAAAAGAAAATTTCAACGCGCAAATTAAAAATATCGGAGGGATATTTTTAAAAGAAAATCTAGATAAAGAAGAAGTACTAAATATTTTAAAACAAAATGGCTGAAATCGTTGGAGAAATAACCATCTCAAATGAGGAAAATACATTCCTTAGAGAAAATATTACCCACTTAAAAAATTTAAGTGATCTTTTTTTAGAAAACGTTGATCAAGATATAACTTATTTAATTAAAATATTAATAGTCGGAGTAATTATTCTAAAAGGTTCAGATATTCATCTTGAAAGAGAAGAAGATAAAACGGTAATTAGAACTAGAATAGACGGAATGCTTACAACAATCTCTGAAATAGATAATGAAAGGTACTCAAAAATACTTTCTAGAATTAAATTATTAAGTCGTCTTAAATTAAACATTGAAAAAGAAGCTCAAGATGGAAGATTCTCCGTTAAGTTTGAAGATAATGAAATTGAAATGAGAGTTTCAAGCCTCCCTTCTGAATACGGAGAAGCTATTGTAATGAGAATTTTAAACCCCCAAAGTTTAATAAGTTTAGAAGAGTTAGGACTAAGGCCTGATTTAGAAAAACTTTTTAATCATGAAATTGAAAAACCAAACGGAATGATCGTTGTAACCGGTCCTACAGGATCTGGTAAAACAACTACTCTTTATGCTTTCTTAAAGAAAATTAGTAAACCTGAAAACAAAGTTATTACTATTGAAGACCCTATCGAATACCATTTAGAAGGAATTACTCAGACTCAAGTAGACGAAGAAAAAGGTTATGATTTTGCTTCTGGGCTTAGATCAATTGTTAGACAAGATCCTGATACAATTCTTGTTGGTGAAATTAGAGATAAGGAAACCGCTCAAATTGCAATTCAAGCAGCCTTAACAGGACATCTTGTATTATCTACATTGCATACAAACGACGCTATTCAATCTATCGCAAGGTTTGAATCTTTAGGTGAAATTTCAGCGAATATTGTTCCTGCAATCAACATTATTATTGCTCAAAGACTGGTAAGAAAACTTTGTCCAAAATGCAGAAGCTTAAGAAATATTACCGAAGAAGAATTTAATCTTTTCAAGAAAGAATTACCATTTTTAAACGTAGAAAAACTTACCAAATTGCCTGAAGCTAAAGGATGTGATTATTGTAATAACACTGGATATAAAGGAAGAGTAGGTATTTTTGAAGCTCTTGTTTTAGACGAAGAGATAAAAAACTTTATCTTGTCATCTCCTTCATATGTAGGGCTAAAAGAAAAAGCCATTAAAAAAGGAATGACTTCAATTAAGCAAGATGGACTTCTTAAAGTATTAAAAAAAGAAACAACCTTAGAGGAAGTTAAAAGAGTTGCCGGATAAAAAAAGAACTATTACTAAGGAGGGGGTGACTTCTAGCGTACTGGCCGAAAGTTTAAGAACACTCCCGAGGAATAGTCTAGCGTTAACCAGAGTACCCATTACTAAAGAATGTCCCCACAATTACCCCCACCTCAACAATAGTTCGAATCTAAAATTAATATAACATAGTTTATGAAAACTGTCAAGCCTATTTTAAAATCTGATGAAATTCTTGATTCAGAATTAAGACCAAATTCTTGGAAATCCTATATAGGACAAGAGAAAATTAAAGATAATTTAAAGATTATCTTATCTGCTGCTAAGAAAAGAAATGAAATTCCTGACCACCTTTTATTTTACGGACCACCTGGACTCGGAAAAACTACTTTAGCTAATTTAATTGCTAACGAAACTCAAAGTAGAATTAAAATGATTGCTGGTCCAGTTGTTGAAAAATCAGGAGATATTGTGGCTATTTTAACTAACCTTAAAGAAGGTGATATTCTTTTCATAGATGAAATTCATAGAATTAATCACATGATAGAAGAATATCTTTATTCAGCTATGGAAGACTTTAAACTAAATTTAATTTTAGGAAAAGGTCCAATGGCTAAAACAATTGATCTTAAATTGCCAAGATTTACTTTAATTGGTGCAACAACAAGGATTGATCTTTTAACTTCTCCTCTTCGCGGAAGATTTGGAGCTACTTTTCAATTAAATTTTTATTCAGAAAAAGAAATTCAAAAAATAATTGAAAGATCTTCTTCAATTCTAAAAACTAAAATTGAAAACGAAGCTATTTTTGAAATAGCAAGAAGGTCTCGTTTTACTCCCAGAATAGCCAACAATCTTTTAAAAAGAATGCGTGATTTTGCTGAAGTAAAAGGTAATGGCACGATAACTTATGACATTACAAAAGCTTCACTTGATTTTCTAGAAATCGATGAACTCGGTCTAGAAAAAGAAGACAGAAAGATTATATCAACTATTATAAATAAATTCAATGGGGGTCCAGTTGGTATACAGGCATTAGCGGCTTCTACTAACGAAGAAGAAAGAGCTATTTTAGATATCTATGAACCTTACCTAATGCAACTTGGACTTATTCAAAGAACTCCCAAAGGAAGAATCGTAACAGAAAAAGCTTATAAGCATTTAAAAATATGTCCTTTCGGTCAATCAGAAATGTTGTAATCTTTTTTCTTTTTTTAGCAAATTTTGTTTTTGCTAAAGAAATCATTATTAACGAGATTGCTTGGATGGGTACTGAAAATAATAGTAATGACGAATGGATTGAACTATACAATAATACTAATCAAGAAATTAATCTTGATAACTATAAATTAATTATTGGCACTAAAGAGATAAGCCTTGAGGGAAAAATAAACGCAAACGATTTCTATCTCTTAGAAAGAACAGACGACAGCACTCTTCCAAACATTAAGGCAGATTTAATTTATACAGGATCTCTTAAAAATACAGGGGTAAAAATTCAATTAAAAAAGAACAATGACATTATTGATGAAGCCGATTTTGAAAATGGTTGGAATTTTGGGAACAACGAAACAAAACAAACCGCAGAAAGAATTGAAGAAAATTGGCAGACTAGTTTAGACAAAGGAGGATCTCCTAAAAAAGAAAATATTAAGACAGTTCTTCCCTCTTTAGATGAAAATTCTTCAATAGAAATAGAAAAAGAAAATAAATTACCTATAAATATAATCGCTTTGTTGTCTTTAACTGGTGGAATTTTAGCAATTTTTACGAGAAGACAATTATCTTGACTTTTTTAATATTTTGTCCTTGAATTATAATTATAAATGTAATAAAATAAAAATATGAGTGGACATTCACATTGGAGTACAATCAAATTTAAAAAAGGAATTGAAGACGCGAAAAGAAGTAAAGTGTTTTCTAAATTTGCAAAAGAAATTACAGTCGCTGCAAGAGATGGTGGTGGTGATTTGAATTTTAACCCAAGATTAAGAATGGTTGTCGAGAAAGCAAAACAAGAAAATATGCCTTCCGATAATATTGAAAAAGCGATTAAAAAAGGAACTGGAGAACTTAAAGGAGAAGTGCTTGAAGAATTTTTATTTGAAGCTTACGGTATTGATGGAGTTGCTATTTTAATAGAAGGAATTACAGATAACATAAATAGAACTGTAAACGAATTAAAACAAACTATCGCTCAAAATGGAGGCAAAATGGTAGAAGCTGGCGCTATTAGATGGATGTTTGATAAAAAAGGAGTTATTGACGTTAAACAAGGAGAAAAAGATGATGAAGAAACAGAACTTGATTTAATTAGTGCTGGAGCTGAAGACATCTCAAAAGAAGAAGATCTTTTTATTGTAGAAACTAAAGTAGAAAATCTTGATAGTACTAGAAAGAATCTTGAAAGCATGGGTTATAAAATTGAAAGTTCTACTTTGTCTTGGATTCCAAAAGAAAGAGTTACTGCAAATCAAGAAAAAAATTACAAACTTTTTGAAGCTCTTGATGATTCAGATGATGTTAGAGAATTTTATTATAATTTAAATGAAGAATGAGAATATTAGGGCTTGACCCAGGAACAGCAATAACCGGTTTTGGAATAATAGAAACAGCTCAAGATAATTTGAGTTGTTTGCATTATGGAGCAATAAAAACAGAAGCTTGCACAAAAGACGAGGCTCGACTAATGATTATTTATTCAGAACTAGAAAGTTTGCTTAAAGAGTACAAGCCAGATGCTGTTGCTATAGAAAAAATATTCTTTTTTAAAAATCCTAAAACCGTTATTCCTGTAAGTCAAGCTAGAGGCATTTTACTCTTAGCTGTAGCTAAACAAAATATCCCTATTTTTGAATTCACCCCTCTTCAAGTTAAAATGGCTGTAACTGGATATGGGAGAGCTCAAAAAAAACAAGTTCAAGAAATGGTAAAAAATTTACTTACTCTTGATAAGATTCCTAAACCAGACGATGCTGCTGATGCACTTGCAATAGCAATATCTTATTCTTATTTATTATGAAAAAACAAAAAAACAAAAAAAATATTCTATTAAAAACTATCGCTATCTTTATTCTCTTTTGTATTGTCTCTGGTTTTATTTTTCTTTTTTCTATTATAAACGACTTTCCTAGACCAGAAGTTTTTGGAGAAACAAACATGAACCAAAATACTAATATTTATGATCGAACTGGAGAGATTCTTTTATCTAGCATTTATGGAGAAGAAAAAAGAAAATATGTTGACTTGAAAGACATCCCAGATGTCTTAAAAGAAGCTATTATTGCAACAGAAGATGCTGATTTCTATAATCATATAGGAATTGATTTTACAGGGATATTAAGAGCAATAAAAGTTAATCTTAAAACTTTTTCTTTGTCTCAAGGAGCTTCTACCTTAGACCAACAATTAATAAGATCTACTTTCTTGTCTAAAGAAAAAACAGCTGATAGAAAAATTAAAGAAGTAATTTTAGCCCTTGAGCTTGATAGAAGATACGAAAAAGATCAAATTTTAGAATGGTATATTAACCAGGTACCTTTTGGAATTAATATTTATGGAGCTGAAGAAGCTGCTAATACTTATTTTAAAAAAGCACTGAAAGATATTTCCCTTGAAGAAGCGGCAACTCTTGCTGCTATTGTTCAATTACCATCATACTATTCTCCTTATGGTAGCCACTTAGAAGATCTTATGGAAAGAAAAGATTATGTTTTAAACAGAATGGCTGCTGAAAATTACATCACAAAAGAAGAAGCTACTCTTGCTCAAGAAAAAGAAATTACTTTTAATAAAAAACCTCAAACTAAAGCTCCTCATTTTGTAGATTATGTAAAGCAACAATTAGAAGAAATGTATGGTACTGATTTTCTGCAAACAAAAGGATTAAAAATATACACTTCTTTAGATTATACTCTTCAAGAAAAAGCAGAAGAGATTGTTAAAACAAGAGTAGAGCAAAATTCATATCTATACGATACTTATAATGCAGCTTTAGTCGCGATGAACCCAAATAATGGAGAAATTTTAGCCATGATTGGTTCTGCTGATCCTTGGGGAGAATCCTACCCAGAAGGTTGTGACCCATCTTCTACTTGTAAGTTTGTTCCTTCTTTTAATGTAGCTACTTTAGGGAATAGACAACCTGGATCTTCTTTTAAACCTTTTGCTTACGCTGAAGCCTTTATTAAAGGATATGGACCAGATACAACTCTTGTTAAAGATGAATATACTAACTTTGGAAGTTATGGTGGTGTAGATTATACTCCTCAAAACTACGATGGACGCTATAGAGGCTGGTTAACTTTAAGATCTGCTTTAAACCAATCTTTAAATATTCCTGCCGTAAAAGTAATTTTAAACTTAGCTGGAATAGATGACACCGTTAAATTAGCTACAAAAATGGGAATAACTACTTTAAACCAAACTCCTAATTATTATGGACCAGCATTAGTTCTTGGAGGAGGAGAAGTTCATCTTATAGATATGACTTCTGCTTATTCTGTTTTTGCAAACGGAGGGTATAAGGTTCCTCCAGTTAGTATTTTAAAAATAGAAGATGCTAATGGAAATATTCTCTACACTAATACAAACACACCTAGAAAAGTTATCTCATCTGACATTGCAGATACAATGATGGATGTTTTATCAGATAACGCCGCTAGAGCTCCTATGTTTGGATGGAATTCTCTTCTATATATTCCTAACTATAAAGTAGCTGTAAAAACAGGAACTACTCAAGATTTTGTTGATGGATGGACTATGGGTACTTGTGATCTTGTTACGGTTGGTGTATGGGCTGGAAATAATGATAATTCCCAAATGAAAAATAACGCCCTCGGAACTTCTGTTGCTGGACCGATATGGAATGAATTCATAAATTATGCTATTAATTATTTAAGATAATAAATTAAAAAATATGAAACAAAAAGAAAGAACATTCGTAATCATTAAACCAGATGGAGTGCAAAGATCTCTTGTTGGTGAAATAATTAGTAGATTTGAACGAGCAGGATTAAAGATAACTACTCTAAAGCTCGGCTATGCTGAAGAAGCAAAGTGTTGGGAACATTATAGCAAGGATGATGTTTGGTTTGAAGCAAAAGGACAAATTACAATAAAAAGTAGACAAGATAACAACTTACCAATAACAAAATCAGCTATTGAATACGGAAAAGATATCATTAGGGCATTAGTTAATTATATGACTTGTTCTCCTGTTGTTTTTATGGTTCTTGAAGGAAATTCAGCGGTACAAATAGTAAAAAAACTTGTTGGAGGGACAGAACCTTTAACTTCTGAAGTTGGAACTATAAGAGGAGATTATACTCTTGATTCTTATGAATTATCAAACGTAGACGAAAGAGCGGTTAGAAATCTTATTCACTGTTCTGATAAACCAGAAGAAGCAGAAAGAGAAATTAAACTTTGGCTTAAAGAAGAAGACTTATTAAGCTACAACCTTCTTTCTCATCAAATTCTTTATGATGTTAATTTAGACGGAATTAAAGAATAGAAAAAAAGCGCCTTCACCGGCGCTCTTTTTATTCTTAAAAATTATTCTGGACTAGCTATGGTTAGACATAAAACATGAGTTACTTCTCCATAACAAGTTTGATTTACAAAAGTTCCAGGAATACATCCATTATTTGTTGCGTTCATAGTACAAGGAGTTGTCCACATATAAAACGAACATGAAGGTCTATCTTGAAACCAACCAGCTTGAGTGGTGCAACCAAAATAGGCCATTTCCCAATCACACATTTGAAGATTATTATAATACCAAATTGGTTTACACTGAATACCTGCTAACGAACATTCTGTAGCTCTATAATAAGTAGATGTTAAAATTGTTCCTGCTGAGCAAGAAGTTCCTTCTATTATTTCAAACGCAGCATCTTGACTTCCTCCTAATAACGCCAAAAGATCACTTGCTTCATATCCATCTAATTTATCAACATTAAGATTTGTAATAACTGGCTTTCCCTCTGAAACATCTTGAGTTTCAATGCTAGTATTTATAGGAGTCTTATAATCACTTGGCATAGATCCTGCTGGCTCACTCCAACCAAATACAATATAAGAAATAACTATTCCTAGAAGAATAACCGATGAAAGAATTAAAATTTTGTTTTTCATTTTTTTAATTTTAATTTATCTTTTAATTGGCATGACTACATAAATATAGTCTAGACTATCTTCTGCTTTAATTACTCCAGCTCCTGAAGATCCTTGAAGCTCTAAAATGACATTCTTAGTTTTAACACGACTAACTCCATCTAAGACAAACTTATAGTTAAAAGAAATTTCAGTTGAATCTCCTTCTATTTTTGCCTCAAGAGTTGAGCTGTTTTCTCCTAACTCTAAATCTTGGCTCAAGATTTCTAAATTCTTGTCATCGTTTTTAACTTTAATTTCATTTATTTTACCAGCAAACAATCCAGCTAATTTAATTTGTTTTACTAATTCGTCCTTAGGAACAATGATTCTAGTCTTATATTCTTTTGGGATAATTTCTTTATATGCTGGATAATTTCCTTCTATTTGTCTTGAAATTAAATCAATTTCTGGATGATCAACTTCATTTAAAGTAGTTTCAAATAATATTTGAGATTCTGAATAATATATCTTAACTACCCCTGTATTTTCTTGAATTATATTAATTACCTCTTTAGTTGTTTTCTGAGATAAAATAAATTTAATATCTTCGTTAAAAGAATTCTTATAATTATTTGATTTTATTGTTCTTTCTACTAATCTAAAACTATCAGTTGCGACTAAATTAACGGCATCTTTTTTGAAAACAAAATAAATTCCTGAAATTTCTGGTCTTATTTGAGATAAGCTTGCGATATCAACTACGTCAGAAAGACTTTCTTTTAATTCCTGTGCGCTAATTTCAATACATTCTTCTTTTGAAAATTGTGGAATTATTGGAAAATCATCAGAAGTATATCCTTTAATTTGAGTCTTGAAACTTTTTGTTTTAATAAAAAGAGTGTCATTTTTAGCTTCGATCTCTATTTTTTCATCAGAAATGTTGCTAATTACTTGAGTTAAAATTTTAGCTGGAATGGTAATTTTACCCTCTACTTCTGTCTTACATAATCCCCACCATTCTATACCTGTTTCAAGATCAGTTGAAGATATTTTTAAAAAATTAGGTAAAGCTTCCAAAAGAACATTGTTCAAAATTGGTAAAGTTAAATTTCTACCAGTTAGTCTTTCGGTATAATTTAATCCTTTTTTAAATTCTTGAGTTAAGATAGTTAGTTTCATATTTTTATTATTATTTTTTATTCACTATATATCCTTTGAAGTACCATATCTACTTCTTGGCTAAATTTTTGATTTTGATCATACTCCTTTTCCATAAGAGAGCAGGCATGCATTACTGTTGTGTGATCCTTCCCTCCAAACTTTCTTCCTATTACTGAATACGATAGCTTTAATTCCTTTTTAAGTAAATACATTGCAAGTTGTCTTGGCTTTGAATATTCTTTTTTTCTTGAAGATATAAAAAGGTTTGAGTCTTCTAAGTTATAAAAATCGGTGATTGATGAAATTATTTTTTCAGGAGTAGTTATTTTTGTTTTAATACTAATTATATTCTTAAGCTGTTTTTTAATATCTTCTAAGGTACAAGGTCTTTTATTAATTTTTTCAACAATAATTATTTTGTTTAAAGCACCTTCAAGTTCTCTTACATTTTTCTGAATATTAGAAGCAATAAATTCTAATGCTTCAAAGGAAATATTCAAACCTTTCTCCTCCGCTTTTTGTTTTAATATAGCTAATCTTGTTTCAAGATCAGGCATTCCAACATCAGCAATCATCCCTCCTTCAAATCTTGATCTTAATCTATCTGTTAAAGTAGGGATAGAACCTGGGTGTTTATCAGAAGATAAGATAATTTGTTTATTATTTTGATATAAAGCATTAAAAATATGAAAAAACTCTTCTTGAGTTTTAGTCTTCCCTGAAATAAATTGAATATCGTCAATTATTAAAACATCTATAGTTTTAAATTCTTTTTTCAATTCTTCTACTCTATTTTCTCTAATGCTATTAACAAGATCTGTAATTAATTTCTCAGCAGGTAAATATCTTACCTTTTTGTCATAATATTTCTCTCTTATCTTATTCCCTATTCCTTGGACTAAATGTGTTTTTCCAAGACCTACACCTCCATACACAAAAAGAGGATTGTATGCCTCTCCTGGATTTTCAATAATAGCCTCTCCTGCAGCATAAGCCATTTCATTGAAAGGTCCTACAATTAATTTGTCTAAATCATATTTAGAGTTTAAATTTGTTTCTTCGTCTTTTTCAAATTCAGCGAACCCTAATTGTTCCTCGTTATTAATCCTTACTGTGTTATTAGACAAAGCTCTTTTTGAAGGAGTTATAATATATTCTATATCTCTTATCGAAGAATCAACCGATCTTAATATTTTTAATATTTCTGCCTTATACTTTTGTTCAAGCCATTCTTTACTGAATGAATTGGGAACAGAAACCGTTAACACACCATCTGATAATTCAGAAATCTTAGTATTCGCAAACCAAGTTGCGAAATTTGCAGAAGATACATTCAGCTTAATTTGTGCTAATACTGATTGCCAGATTTGTTCTTGTGTCATATTTTTAACTTAAATCTATTATAATATATGTGGAGAAAATTGCAAAGGTGTTTAGAAATAAAGGGTTTTTAAACCATTGTGGAAAACATGTGGAAAAATAGCTAAAAATCGGGGACAATTTCTCTTGTTATTTTAAAATATATGTAATATAATTAAAAAAATAAATTAAAATTTAAAAAATATGAAAAACCAAAAAATTATAATCTTCTCTCTTGCTGGTCTTTTATTTTTAACTGCCTCTTTCTTAGTATATAGTTGGAATGAGCCAACAGAAAATATGCCAAGTAATTATAGCACCCCTTTAAATACTTCTAGTACGTCTCAAACTAAAACTGGTGAATTAGGAGCTTCTTCTTTTATAGACGCTGATGATAATAGTTACTACATTAATCCTAGTGGAAATAGCGTTGTCTCAGGAACTATTACTGTTGATCGTCCAAATAATGCTGACAATGTTGCCACAAAAGGATATGTTGACGAAATGGTTTCCGCTGTAGAAGCAATTGTTACTGGGGCTCAACCATTAGTGAACGGAGCCCACTCGCAAATAGAGTGTACTACTGCAGGAGGAGAACTAGTAGATAGTGATGTTTCTTACAAAATGTGTAGATTTAATACTAGTAGTTGTCCTTCTGGATGGACACAATATAAAAATTACAGCACGTCTATAGCAACTACATTTAGTTGTGAACCGTACGAAGAATGGGCAGTAAACCCTTACTCATCAATTTGTACAACCGCTGCACCAGGTTTTTCAAATGGTACATATACCTGCCCTGTTGGTATAAATGGACAATCTTCAAAAACTTTTGGAACAACCTGCTGTTCTTGTTATACAGATTGTCCAGACTGCGCAAGAGTATACATAGCCTTTTCATCTCCTATAAGTCAAATCGGCTGCTATTAATTATAATTTTTGTATTAATTCAATGAGGAATTGACCAATTCTAAATTTTTTGCTATTGTAATTCTATAAAATTAAATGAAAGAATATGAGTTTTACATATAATCCAAAAAAGAAAAAAAGAGCAAGAACACACGGATTTCTAGCAAGAACAAGA
>JAQVZN010000038.1 GCA_028708155.1 Minisyncoccota bacterium
AACACTTACGGAATCCCTGTTTATCAAGAACAAATTATGCGAATCGCTCAAGATTTAGCTGGTTTTTCTTTAGGAGAAGCAGATATTTTAAGAAAAGCTATTGGAAAAAAAATAGAAAGTCTGTTAATGGAGCAAAAAGAAAAATTCATAAATGGAATTGTAGAAAACAAGATACCAAAAGAAGTAGGACAAGAAATTTGGAATTGGATTGAGCCTTTTGCAAGATACTCTTTCAACAAAAGTCACGCAGCTTGTTACGCTATTATTGCTTATGAAAATGCTTATCTAAAAGCCCACTACCCTGTAGAATATATGTCAGCTCTTTTAACATCAGAAAAAAGTGACTTAGATAAAATATCTATTTTTATTGACGAATGTGCAAAAATGAAAATAGAGGTATTACCTCCTCATATAAATGAAAGTTTTGCTAACTTTAGTGTAGTTCCTAATGAGAATAAAATTAGATTTGGACTTTCTGCAATTAAAAATGTAGGCTACGCTTTGGTAGAAAAAATAATAGAAGAAAGAAAAGAAAATAGTTTCTATAAATCAATTGCAGATTTCTT
This sequence comes from Minisyncoccota bacterium, assembly GCA_028708155.1. Lineage (GTDB taxonomy): Bacteria > Patescibacteriota > Minisyncoccia > Minisyncoccales > Minisyncoccaceae > JAAZMU01. The sequence goes on from JAQVZN010000038.1 coordinate 567, forward strand.
AGAAAGAACTGATCCAAAGGTAATTAATAAAAAAACTATGGAGAGTTTAATTAAAGCTGGTGTTTTTGACGATCTTGAAGAAAGAAATAAATTACTCTCTAATCTAGAAAAAATCATTTCTTGGTCTCGTGAAAATCAAAAACAAAAAGATAGCGGACAAACCGGATTATTCGATATGTTTAGTGGTACTAGCAGTACTCCAGAAATTATTTTAGACAACGCTAATCCTGCAACTTCAGCCGAAAAATTAGAATGGGAAAAAGAATTGTTAGGATTATATATTTCAGGACACCCACTTGAAAAATATAAAAACTTTTTAGAACAACGAACTTTAAGAATTAAAAAAATTAATGAAGATTTGACGCGGGAAAATACGCGAACTAATTCTCTTGATAGACCACTATGTCAAGGAGACATGGTTTCTATAGGAGCAATAATAGTAGAAACGAAAAAGATTTTAACAAAAAAAGGTGAAGTGATGATGTTTATAAAAGTTCAAGACTTAAGCGATAAAATTGAAGTTATCATCTTCCCTTCTTTATACAATCAAGTTCCTGAAATATTTGCTGAAAATAAAATATTATTCATAACGGGAAGAGTTGATGTAAAAGATGGTTCACCAAAGGTCATTGCTAGTGAAGCAGAAGAATTAATTAAAAACTAAAAATATGAACAAAGAAGAAAATATTAGACATTCCCTATCGCATATCTTAGCGATAGCGATAAAAGAAAAATATCCAGACGTTAAGTTTGGTTTTGGTCCAGCTATTGAAAATGGATTCTATTATGATTTTGATAATTTAAAAATAACCGAAGAAGATTTGAAAGAAATCGAAAAAAGAATGAAACATTTGGTTAAGCAAAATCTAACTTTTGAACAAAAAGAAATCTCAAAAAAAGAAGCTAAAGAGTTATTTAAAGAACAGCCATATAAACTAGAACAAATAGATGAAATAGAAGGAGAAACTGTATCAACATACAAAACTCTTGATTTTATAGATCTATGTGCTGGTCCTCATATAGAAAACACAAAAGAAATCAAACCCGATACTTTTAAATTAGATAAATTAGCAGGAGCCTATTTCAAGGGAGATGAAAAAAATCAAATGCTAACTAGAATTTATGGAATTGCTTTTGAAAGTAAAGAAAAATTAGATGATTATCTAAAAATGTTAGAAGAAGCCGAAAAAAGAGACCATAAAAAACTTGGAAAAGAACTTGATCTATTTTCTTTTCATCCTGAAGCTCCTGGTTGTGTTTATTGGCATCCAAAAGGAATGATTCTTTGGGATATGCTTGAAAAGTTTGGACAAAACATTAGAAAAAAATATGGTTATGAAAAAATAAAGACCCCTCAAATTGCTAAAAATAATCTATGGATTACTTCAGGACATTGGGATCACTATAAGGATGATATGTTTATCATTAACGTTGAAGAAGAAATCTATTGTTTAAAACCTATGGATTGTCCTTTCAATATTCAGATTTTTCAAACAAAACAACGTTCATATAAAGATCTTCCAATTAGATATACTGAAATTGGACACGTTATGAGAAACGAAAAATCAGGAGAATTAAATGGTCTTTTTAGGGTAAGAGAAATTACTCAAGATGATTCTCATGTTTTCTTAAGAGAAGATCAAATAGAGGAAGAGATTTCTAGATTAATCCAAATGATTAATGAGTATTATAGTGCTTTAAATATTGAGCCTAATTTCTTCTTATCAACTAGACCAGATAACTTTATGGGAGAAATTGAAACTTGGGATAAAGCTGAAGATGATCTTAAGAATGTTCTTCAAAAACATAATATTAATTACGGACTCAAAGAAAAAGATGGTGCTTTTTATGGACCTAAAATAGATATAAACATAAAAGACGCTTTAAAAAGATCTTGGCAAGTAGCAACTATTCAGCTTGATTTTCAACTTCCAAGCAAATTCAAATGTGAATATATTGACGAGAAGGGAGAAAAGAAAACCCCTGTTATGCTTCATGCCGCTATCTTTGGAAGCTTTGAAAGAATGATCGGTATTCTAACAGAGCATTATACTGGAAACTTCCCTTTCTGGCTCGCTCCAGTTCAAATTTCTATTATTCCAGTAAGTGAAAACCATAAAGATTACGCTTACAAAGTTAAGCAAGAATTATTAGGAGTAAGAGTAGAAGTTAGAGACGAAAACGAAACTGTTTCAAAAAAGATTAGAGAAGTTGCTAAATCTAAAGTTCCCTACATTATAACTGTTGGTGATAAAGAAATGCAAAACAATACTGTTAGTATAAGAAAAAGAGGAAACGAAGACCTAGGAGAAATGTCTATTCAAGAATTTATTAATTTAGAAAATAAAAAATAAATAAAAAAATATGAATAAAAAAATCATTTTTGCTTTAATTCTAAGTATATCGTTTACTTTTTTGGGAGGAAGTGCTAACGCAGCCACCCAAAATAATATTTTACCGAGTAGTCCTTTTTACTTTTTTAAAGATTTAGGAAGACAGATTCAAGATTTTCTAACCATCAACCCAACTCAAAAAGTAGAGCTAAGGTTAAAAGTAGCTGAAGAAAAATTAAGTGAAATAGAGCAAATAGCTGAAGAAAATCCTAATAATCCTAATTACGAAGCTTATCTTAATAAATACAAAGAAGCTGTCTTAAAAATTCAAGAAGAAACCCCTAAATTAGCGGAAGAAAGAAAAGAACAAATTTTAGAAAATATTACTTCTACTATGCTCGAACAAGAACAAAGATTAGAAGATTTAAAAAATAATATTAGAACTGACAAAAGTGAAGTTGTTGAACAAATCAAGAATAATATTATAAGTGAATATACAGAAACTTCACTTAGAATAGCAGATAACGAAACTGTTCAAAATAAAATAGAAGAAAAAATTCAAAATCTAGGCGAAGAAAAAGCTATCGAAGTCTATAATAGAATCCGCACTAATACTTCTGACACTTTAAGTAATATTTTAGATAAAACCGACTTAGCTAAAATAGCTCAAGAAAGAAATTTAACAATTCAAAACGAAGATCTTATTAGAAGAATGAATGAAGGCGCTTCTTCTTTAGGATTAAGCCCTGAAGAGATATTAGAAAAAGTTTCTACCTTTTCAGCAGAAGATAAGGAAAGATTAGAAAAATATGCTCTAGAGGTAATTGCTGGAAATGTTAAATTAGATGAAGCTATAAATGGTATCGAGTTAAGTGAAGATGCTATTTCAAAAATAAAAGAACTCCAAAATAGAACTACTAATTGTAATCTTATTACTCACTATAAAAAACAATGTTCTTATGATTCTTTATCAAAGGAAGATAAAAAGATTCTAGCTAAAATAAATGCTTATTGTTTAAGTGCTCTTATTACCCCAGAAGAATTTTTTGATAGAATCATTGAATTAAAAGAAGAAGAAAGGATGGTTTTAAAAAAGAATGCTTTAGACATTCTTACAACAGAAGATTCTCTTCGCTGGAATAAAGTAAAGAATCTTATATCTGACTTTTCCGAATCTTCTAAAGAAAAAATCGGGATTTTAATGGAGTACGGATCTATAAGAACTGGAGGAAACGATTATGCAAGCCTCTGTGTTATTGATGGATATAAAGTAACGACAAGATTTTCTAATAATTTTAATGTAGAATTCTGTGTTTCTCCTGATGGAAAAGAATGTCTACTTAAGGATTATTTTAATGAAAAATGTTCCTTTAAAGATGATAGCTATAAAATAATTTCAGAAAAATTTTTAAATTCTTTCTCTGAAGCAACAAAACTTACCAAAGAGGAAATAACTGCATTAAAAAATAGCCTTCCAAAAGAAGACCTACAAAAAATAAAGCTTTATTACTACTATCTCTTAGAAAAAGAAAGTGTTCAACAAATGTTTGACTTCCTTCAATCAATAGAGCTAAGTGATAATGCTATAAATATTTTAAAAACTTACAAAGATAAAGCTCAATCAAGATAAAAAGAAAATCCCTCTTATTTGAGGGATTTTTTAATT
>JAQVZN010000039.1 GCA_028708155.1 Minisyncoccota bacterium
AGCAAGAAATAAAAACCGTTTGACTTGCATGCCTTATCCACGTCGCCAGCGTTCATCCTGAGCTAGGATCAAACTCTCTAAAAAAATAAGCGGAACAACTCTAAAAAATTATTGTTGTTCTTTAAATAAAAATTATGTGAATCTATTAAATTGTAAACGTACTTACATCAATATACTTACCTTAAATAATTCTATTTGTCAAATCTGGGAGCCGGCAGACGGATTCGAACCCCCGACCTACTGTTTACAAAACAGTTGCTCTACCACTGAGCTATGCCGGCTTATTTATTTTTTTAATCTATTTTTAATGTCATCAAGTTCAAAATCAATGTCTTCTTTTGTCTTTCTTGATTTTTCTTTCAACTTTAAATTTAAATTAAATATTTTATTATCTAATCTTAAGATAATTATTCTAATTTTGTAAAGTCTTTTTTGAACAAAAAGTTGAATTTCAAAATAATTTTTCTTTACAATATCTTTTAACTCTCGTAAAATCTTTTCTTTTAAATCTCTTCCTGGAATAAAGTTAGGATTATTTGGAAGTGTAATGATATCTGGAACTTTTCGTCCAACTATAACCACCATCCCTAAAAAACTAAAAATCATCACAACTAAAGCTATGATTTCATAATTCATACCTAACAAATTCTTTAACTATAATATTCTCACCTAATTTTGCAATATAATCATTAATTAAGCCTTGAATAGTTATAGAATTATCTTTTACCCATACTTGAGATAATAGACAAGATTCTTTTTTAAATTTATCTAACTTTCCTTTAATAATATTTTCTTTAATATCTGCTGGTTTATTGTCATCCTTAAGTTGCTCTCTGTAAATTTCTAATTCTTTATCAATAACGTCATTAGGAATATCACTTTCGCTAACATAAATCGCTTTCATTGATGCAATTTGAAGTGCAAGCTCATGTGTAAGCTCTTTAAAAGAATCTCCTCTTGCCACAAAATCAGTCTCACAAAAAACTTTAATCAAAACTCCTACTTGTCCCCCTGCGTGAATATATGAATCAATCATTCCAACAGAAACCTCCCTATCGCTTTTTTTAGCAGCCATAGTTTGCCCTTTTTTCTTTAGTATTTCTTTTGCTTTTTCTATATCACCATCAGATTCCACTAATGCTTTTTTACATTCGGCAAGTGAAATATCTGTTTCTTCTCTTAATTGTTTAATAAGTTCTATTGAAACCATATTATTCTGTTATTGCGTTAGTAATTTTATTTAAAATATATTCTACAGATGATAAAGCGTCATCGTTAGCAGGAATCATATAATTAACCTTTGAAGGATTAACGTTAGTATCAGTAATAGCAATGATTGTTTTCTTAACATCAACAGCTTCCTTGAAAGATAATTTGTCTTTGTCTAAATCAACAATAAAAATAACGTCTGGAACTTTTTCCATCTTCTTTACTCCGCCAAACTTTAATTTCAATCTCTCTAATGTTTTAATAATTTGAAGTCTTTCCTTTTTAACATATTTCTCTGAAAAGTCTGGTAAAGCAACTTGCTCTTCAAGTTCATTAAAATATTTAAGTCTTTTCTTAATCTCGGAAAAGTTTGTTAAAATACCACCGATCCATCTTTCTACGACATAAAAAGAATCCGTCTTTTCTGCGGCTTGTTTAACGATATTTCTAAGAGAAGGATTTGTACTTACAAACAAAAAAGTCTTTCCGTCTTTTTTTGCTTCTTTAACAAAATTTAAAGCTTCTTCTAATTTTTGAGCAGTTATCTCAAGATCTAGCAATTGAACGCCGTCTTTTATCTTTGCCACATATGGCTTCATTTTTGGATGAAGTTTTGATACTTGATGCCCAAAGCCAAGCCCTGCTTCAATCATTTCTTCTATAGCTGTGTTATTTGTATTTTTTTCTACAATTTTTTCCATAATAATATTAAATTCAATAATCAATATATAACATATTAAAAAATATAAAACAAGAGCTTACTCTGTTTCTATAACTCAATATAATACATATTCTATTTTTTTTCAAGTACCTACAAATTCTCCAAATCTTTCTTTGCCTTTTTGATAAACTTTCCGAACTGATAATCTTTTTCTCTTTTTTCCTGTTTTGTCATTTCAAAAAATTCAGCTTCTTTCTTTAAATTAATATAATTAGAATATTGTTCTTCTTTTATTTCTCCATTTTTAAGCGCTAACAAAACCCTGCAATTAGGTTCGTGAACATGAGTACAATCAGCGTATTTACAATCCTTAGCTAAATTAGTTATTAAATCAAAGAAATTATCAATCCCTTCGTTCGTTTCAGCCATTCCGACTTCTCTCATTCCTGGATTATCTATCACAATTCCTCCATCTTTTAGAAAATACATTTGTCTATTTGTTGTTGTGTGTTTTCCTTTATCATTGCGAGAACTAACACTTTTTGTTTTTATTAATTCTTTATCAAGCAATTTATTAATCAAAGAAGATTTTCCAACTCCTGATGATCCTAAAAAACAATAAGTCTTCCCTTTTTCAATATATTCTTTAAGCTCTTTTAAGCCCTCTTCAGAAATTGTGCTTACTTTAATAAAATCAATGTCTTTGAACCTTTCTTTTATTTCAAAAGACTTCCTTTCTAACTCTTCCTTAGAAATTAAATCGATCTTATTGAGCACAATAACTGGCTTAACTCCTCCTGTTTTAGCTATTGCGAAATATCTTTCAAATCTATTTAGATTAAAATCTTTGTTAACCGATTCAACAATAAAAGCAACATCAATATTAGTTGCGATAATTTGTACCTCGTTTTTATTATTATATTTTCTTTTTATTATTGTCTTCCTAGGTAATATTTTAATAATTGTCGCATCACCTTCTATAGGATTAGTAGTTTCAACAAAATCACCTACAGCTGGAAAGTCTTCTCTTGATGAAGATTTAAACATTTTACTTCCAGTAACTCTTGCTAAATAATCTCCTCCTTCTCCTTTTACTTTATAAGCGCCCCTATATTCACCTATTACCCTTGCAATATTTTTTTTAGAAAAATCTTTTATCATTTTTTGTTTTACTTAATATTTTTATTATATCTAATGGTTAAAAAAGTGCAATAGGTATTCAAAAACTTGACAAAAAGAAAGTTTTAAGTTATGAAGATTATGCTATTTAGTTTCCTATGACTAAATAGCGAGTGAAAGGATTGGTTTTTCTTTTTTCAGACAAAACGTCGTCTATCGACGTTTTTGTCTTTTAGGACTTGATTTAAAAAAGAATTTTTGTTAGTGTATTTAGTATAATCATATATAAAAAAAGTTATGAATAAAAAGATCCAGCCAAAATATTTTGAAAATGCAAAGATTAAATGTGCTTGTGGTACAGTTTTTGAAATTGGCTCAACAAAAGAATCAACAGAGGTAGAAATTTGTTCTAGCTGTCATCCATATTACACAGGACAAGAAAGAAGAACTGGTGAAATGGGTAGAGTTCAGAAATTTAAAGAAAGACTTGCTAAACAAACAGAGTTAAAAAAAGATGGAAAATAGTGCAAAAGCAATTATTTTTGAAATAAGAGCCGGAGTCGGAGGCGACGAAGCGGCTCTTTTTGCGAGTGATTTATTTAGAATGTATTCAAGATATGCCCAAAGAAAAGATTGGGGTATTTCTATTATCTCACAAAATAAAACTGAAAGTGGTGGACTTAAAGAGATCATCTTTGAAGTTAAAGGAAATGGAGCTTTCGGAGATTTCCAACACGAAGCCGGTGTTCATAGAGTACAAAGAATTCCTAAGACAGAAAAATCTGGAAGAATACACACCTCAACAGCTACCGTCGCTGTTCTTCCAAAATTAGATCAAGCTGCTCTTAACTTAAACCCTAGAGATATCTCTATAGAAACAACAAAAGCTTCTGGTCCTGGAGGACAATATGTTAATAAAAGAATGAATGCTGTTCGAGCAACATATTTACCAACTGGATTAACAGTATTTTGCCAAGAAGAAAGAAACCTTCAATCAAATAAAGAAAAAGCTATTGAACTTCTAACTTCAAGAATACTTGAAGAAAGAAGAAAGGCTAGTATTTCTGCAATAGAAGGACAAAGAAGAGAACAAATTGGAGACGCTGATAGAGGAGAAAAGATAAGAACCTATAACTTCCCTCAAGATAGAGTTACTGATCATCGAATAAATAAAAAATGGCACGGCATGGAAATAATCTTAGATGGAAAGATAGATAAAATGATTAAGCAATTAAAAGAAGGATTAGAGTAACAAAAAAAACCGCTATAATGCGGTTTTTTTTGTTTAAGGGAATATCATTGCTTCACAACTAGTTGACATTGATCCATTATCAATAAATTGTTGCATACACCAAGTCCTTGTCTGTACGCTCTTAGCATACGCTGAAGAACCTCCATAATATCTTGAGGCTGCATTATACTCTCCCGTAGCGTTAGCTCTAGCTCCTAAATCATATAAATAGACTGCAGCAGCAGTAAGAGCATCTTCAAAATTCCATGGATTTGGAATAGCGTGCCCAGTATATTTAGAAATATCATCTGCAAC
>JAQVZN010000040.1 GCA_028708155.1 Minisyncoccota bacterium
GGACCTTTTAATAGCAATATTTTAAAATTTTCATCAAAACAAATTGATTTAGTAAAAGGGAAATATCCTAAAGCTGAGATAGAAGTTATGCCTATTGGGAAAAAGGCGATTAGGTTTTTTAAAAAACATAAAGCTAATGTTAAACGAGAATATTTTGGCGTTGGTGAGTATTTTAAATATAGTGAAGCTAAAGAAATAGCAGATTTTCTTGTTAATTCTTTTGCTAGTAAAGATTACGATAGAATATATTTTCTTTATAATAATTTTATTTCAAGTTTTTTACAAAAACCAAAGTGTGTTGATTTATTTCCTTTGAATAAAAGTATTGTAGAAAATTTTATAGAAAAAGAAGAGGAAAAAGATGAAAAAGTAGAACATCTTTTAGAGCCAACAAGAGAAAGAATTTTAAATGAAGTTGTTCATGAATTTATTCTTTATTTAATTTATCAGTTTATATTATCAGCTAATACAGCAGAACATTCAGCAAGAATGCTTGCAATGAGAAATGCTTCTGATAATGCTTCTGAAATTTTAGGAGAATTAAAATTAGAGTACAACAAAGCAAGACAACAGCATATTACAAATGAAGTTTCTGAAATTTCTTCTACCAAAGAAGCAATGGAATAATAAATAAAAATTAAGATATGGCAAAAGTAATACAAATTATCGGGCCAGTAGTAGATGTAGAATTTGAAGATACAAAAAATCCATCAATATATGAAGCCCTATTAGTAAAAGATAAAAATTTAATTCTAGAAGTAGAGCAGATTTTAGGTGAAGGTAAGGTAAGATGTCTTGCTATGGGACCAACAGAAGGACTTAAGAGAGGTGATGATGTAGAAGCTCTCTCAAAACCTATTACTGTTCCAGTTGGAGACAAGGTTTTAGGTAGAATTTTGAATGTTTTAGGTGAAGCTATTGATAACAAAGAGCCTATAAAAACTGATACATATTCTCCTATTATTGGAAATAAGGTTTCTTATGAAAATCAAAGTGAAGAAACTGAAATTTTGGAAACTGGTATTAAGGCAATTGATCTTTTATGTCCTCTTCCAAAAGGAGGAAAGGTAGGATTATTTGGAGGAGCTGGAGTGGGAAAAACGGTTTTAATTCAAGAGCTTATTGGAAATGTGGCTAAAATGCATGATGGAGTATCTGTTTTCGCTGGAATTGGAGAAAGATCTAGAGAGGGTAATGATATTTATCTTGAAATGGAAGAATCAGGAGCTCTTAAAAATACAGCCCTTGTTTTTGGTCAAATGAACGAAGTTCCTGGTATTAGATTTAGAGTACCTTTTACTGGTCTTACTATTGCCGAATATTTTAGAGACAAAGAAAAGAAAGATGTTCTTTTGTTTATGGATAATATTTTCCGTTTCGTGCTTGCCGGTTCAGAGGTATCAGCATTACTTGGTAGAATTCCTTCTCAAACAGGATATCAACCAACATTATCATCTGAAATTGGAGAACTTGAAGAAAGAATTACTTCAACTAAAGATGGTTCTATTACTTCTGTGCAAGCTATTTATGTGCCAGCGGATGATTTAACTGATCCAGCGATTGTGGCTACTTTCTCACACTTAGATTCTCAACTTGTATTATCTCGTGCTATTGCTTCGCTTGGACTCTATCCAGCAGTTGATCCACTTGAGTCATCATCATCATTTTTAAGCCCTAGGATTGTTGGAGAAAAACATTATACAGTTGCTCTTGAGGTAAAAAGAATTCTTCAAAGATACAAAGAACTTCAAGACATTATTGCTATTTTAGGAATTGAGGAATTAAGTGATGAAGATAAAATAGTGGTTGATAGAGCGAGAAAGATTCAAAAATTCTTATCTCAACCTTTCTTCGTAGCGGAACAATTCTCAAGTATTCCTGGAAGATATGTAAAGGTAGAACAAACTATAGATGGTTTTAGTAAGATTGTCTCAGGAGAATTAGATGAAATCTCAGAAGATAAATTTTATATGAAAGGAAGCATAGAAGAAGTTATTAATGTAGAAAAATAATTATGTTAGTTAAAGTTATCACTCCAGAAAAAGAGTTATGTAAAGAAAAAGCTAAAAGCGTAAGTGTTCCTACTTTGGCAGGGCGTATTACGGTACTTCCTAATCATACAGAGCTCCTTTCAGTAATTGATAAAGGAGAAATTAAAATAGATTTTGAGGAATCGGGAGTAAAGAAATTTAAAAGTGAAGGAGGGGTGATAGAAGTTTATAGAAACGAAGTTAGTGTATTACTTAAAAAAGGAGATTAAAAACTCCTTTTTTAAATATTGCATTAAAAAAAGGATAATGGTATAATATTTTTGATATTAAATAATTAAAAAATAAAATTATGTCAATTAAGAAAAACCTTTTAATCTTTTTATTTGTTATAGCTGTTTTTGTTTCGGCTATTTTTTTATATAATAATAACCAGATTAAAGAAATCGGAGGAGAACCATTTTTAAATATAGGTGGTTGGGAAAGTGTATTTGCGGGAACTTGTTCTTCGGGAAGTCATAATATGACAGGATGGGCTTATTCTGATGTTATTGGTCCGATTAGTTTAAATTGTGGAAATTGTGATGGAACTAATTGTGTCCAAGGTTATGATTACGGAGTGAATATTGATAGTAACAGAAATCTTTCAGGATATGCTTGGAATTCAGGTATAGGACCAATTTCTTTTAATGCTAACGAAATTTGCGCTAACGGAAATTGTACTGGTGCTTTTCCAGAAGCTTCAGCAGTTGATAGTGATTATTCAGCAAAAGTTGTTTATGTAAGTGATGGAACAGCAAAAATTAAGGGATGGGCAAGAGCACTTGCTGCTTGTGATTTTAACGGAACTACTTGTACAAAAAATGGAGCAGGAGATAACGCTGGTGGTTGGGATGGATGGATAAAATTTGATGGTAGTACAACAGCAACTTTTGTAGACGGAGGATTACCATACAATACAATTATTAAAACAGTAGGTTCTGAATATCAAGTACAGGGGAATGCTTGGGGAGGTGTTTTGGATACCAATACTCCACCTTCAGCAGTTTTGGGAGAGATAAGATTCTTACCTTCTGCTAAAACTACTTATAATCCTAATAATGCTTGTCCGTCACAAACCCCAGTTGCCGCCTTTACTATTACTTGTAAAAAATTAAGCGGAACAGTTTGTTACTTTAATGTTGGCTCAGGAATAACTTTAGTTAATCAGTCAACAGATGCTGATGAAGCTACTTGTAGTTTAAGTAACGATATAGAAACAAGTCTTTGGACTCCAGGAGGTACAGTAGCAGGAGATGGAAATAGTTCGTTTTTACCAAGTACTTCATCTACTAATTACACTCAAAGTATTAGTTTAAAGGTAACAGATTATTTAGGTCTTAATAATACTCTTACTAAGAGTTATACTATGAGGCGTGCGATAGTAACTAACTTTTCTTGTTGTATAAAAGATAAGAATGGAGGAGGAGATTGTTCTACAGCAGCTACTTTTAAAAATTGTAATGATTCTGGTTTTGCTGGATTAACTGTAAACGAAGGAACAATTCTTCACTTGAAAGATAACACTTCTTTGACTACAGCTCATACTGTTCCTGCATATAGTACAACTATAAGCAATAGAAGCTGGTCTTATAACGGTGGTGATATCACAGGATCAGGAGAAGATGTTAGTATTCCAATAACAAAAGATGCGACAATTACTTTATCTGCCACAGATACCTCTTTATTAACTGATACGGAGTCAAAATTATTATCTGACGGAGCAGGAGGAATGTTCTCAAAAATTATTCCTAATCCTGATTTTATAGAAATTCCATTTGATTAATAATTAGCTTTTATTCTAAAAAGAGAGGGAAACCTCTCTTTTAATTTTATAAAATTAATGATAATAAAAAAGAAGATAAGTAAAAAAAGAGATACATATGAAAACAAAAGAAATTTTTGATTTAGTTATAAACGAGGCAATAGAAAAAGATTTAAGAGGACCTGATAAGGTTAGATCTCTTTTGAATAGAAGAAAAGAAAAATATGAAAATTTGCCAGAAAATAAGAAAGCTTTATTTGATAAAGAAGCTTTAGTTAATCCATATATGGATTCGTGTATTCATAATATTTCTGAAGATAAAGAAATTAAAAAAATTCTAGTAGGAATTGATATTGATGCAGGAGAACTTCTTCTTGCAGACAAATTAAAAGATATAGATTTAGTTATTGGACACCATCCAGTAGGAAAGGGGTTAGCTTGGCTTTCTGATGTGATGGATCTTCAAATAGATGTTTTGAATCTTTATGGAGTACCTTTGAATCAAGCTGAAAAAATTACCAATGAAAGAATTTCTGAAGTATCAAGATCTATTAATGGAGCTAATCATATGCAAATTATCGATTTAGCTAGATTGTTAAATCTTAACCATATGAATGTTCACACTCCGGTTGATAACTTAGCCGCTGATTTTTTAAAAAATATTATTGAAAAACAAGAATTGGAATATGTGGGAGACATTATTAAAGTTTTAGAAGATGTTGAAGAATATA
>JAQVZN010000041.1 GCA_028708155.1 Minisyncoccota bacterium
TTAAATTTAAAAGACGAACAGCATTAGCTATACCTTCTCTACTCTTTCCTGTCATCTCTCCAATTTCCCTTTCCAAGAGTCCAAACTCTTCTCGAAGACGCATAAAAGCTTCTGCTTTTTCCATAGGATTTAAATTCTTTCTTTGTACATTTTCAATAACAGCTAGTTCTAATTTTTCTTGAACAGTAGGATCTCTGATTATTACAGGAACTTTATCTATATCAGCCATCTGAGAAGCTCTTAATCTTCTCTCACCAGCAATAAGCTCATAACTATCACCTTTTTTAGTAACTACAAGAGGTTGCAAAACTCCATACTTTTTAATAGATTCTGATAAACTTTTTAATTCATTTTCATCAAAAAAAGATCTTGGTTGATAAGGATTTTGACTTATTTTTTTAGTCTCAATCCAAAAAACACTTTCCTTCGTAGTAGGACCTGCTTCTTCATTTTGATTATTTTTTTTTGGTATTAAAGATTCTAAACCTCTGCTCATATTTTTTTAATAAATTCTTCTGCAAGCTCTCTAAAAGCGCTAACCGCTTTTGAATTTGGAGCATGCCTTAAAACTGTTCTTCCGTATTTTGGTGATTCTGCAAGAGCGCTTGCTCTTGGAATAATCGCATCAAAAACATAATTTTCAAAATTTCTTCTTAAATCTTTTTCAACATCTCTACTAACCTTACTTCTTCTTGAATACATTGTTAACACTGCTCCAATAATACCAATACTTCTATCTAAATTGTCATTAATTAATTTAATATTTGAAGTTAATTGACCTAATCCCTCAATTGATAAATACTCAGCTTGTACAGGTATTAAAACTTCATCTGCTGCCACTAAAGCATTAAGAGTAGGAAGTCCTAAAGATGGAGGACAATCAATAAAAACTAAATCGTAATTATCTTTAACTGAATCAATAACTTTTTTTAATCTGAATTCTCTATCTTTCATTGTCACTAAATCAATTGATGCCCCTGCAAGATCGTGTGATGTTGGTAAAATATCATATCCTAAAAAAACCGTTCTTTTAATTGCTTCCTTTGGATGAATTTCTCCTAAAATTGCTTCATAAACAGATTTTCTAATTGTTTTTGGATCAATTCCAAGAGAAAAAGTTGAATTAGCCTGAGAATCAAAATCAACTAAAAGAACTCGCTTCCCATAAGCAGTTAAAAAAACTGGTAAATTTACCGCAATAGAAGTCTTTCCAACTCCTCCTTTTTGATTTGCTACTGCAATTACTTTAGTCATTATCTCTATTATATCACTAATACTAACAACTTGGCAAATCCTCTTTTATTTCTTCTTTTACTGAAGTAGTTCTATTAGCTCCAATTTTTCTTCCCGGATAAACCAATGTTCCAATTCCTGTTTTTACATTGTCTCCAATTATCGTTCCAAATTTATTTCTTTTAGTATCAATCAAAACATCTTTAACTAAACTTTTAATAGTTCCGTTATCGTGTCTTAAATTAGCTGTTATAAAACCAGCCCCCAAATTAACATTTGAACCAATAATTGAATCTCCTACATAAGACAAATGATTAATATTAGTATTTTCTCCAATTAAACTATTTTTAATTTCTACCGAAGCACCAATTGAACAATTATCAGAAATAACCGTTCCTTTTCTAATATAAGCGTTAGGTCCAATTTTTGAATTGTTCCCAATATATACTGGACCCTCAATATAAGTTCCGCTTTTAACTATCGTTCCTTTTCCAACATGAACTTCTCCTTTTAGAGTAACTCCTTTTTCTATTTTTCCTAATTTTTTAAACTTAAAGTTTTTAAAAAGTTCTTCTGCCATATTGAATAAATCCCAAGGATAAGACGCAGGAATCCAATACTCAGCTTCTACAAAATTTAAATTATTTAAATTAATTAATTTTTTAACATAATCTGTAATCTCGTATTCTCCTCTTTCTGATTTAAAAATCTCTTCTTTAAAAATAGACTTAGGAAAACAATACAGTCCAATATTAGCTAAATTACTTTTTGGATTTTCTGGTTTTTCCTCTATTCCTACAACTTTATTATTTTCAATAGAAACAATCCCAAAACTAGAAGGATTTGAAACTTGTTTAACGGCAATAGAAGGACATTTTTCAATTAATTTTTTAATATCTTTTTTATCATAAAGATCATCTCCATTCATGATAATAATTTTATCTTCGTTAATTTCTAAAGAAGCTAATCTTGCAGAATTTCCTGTTCCCACAATTTCATTATCAAAAACATATTTTATTTTCACTCCTTCATAATTTTCTCCAAACTTCTCTTTTATCTTTTCTCCTAAATAACCAATAACAATAAAAACTTCATCTACTATTCCCTTTAAATTACAAAGATTGTATTCTAAAATAGATTTTTCTAATATTTTTGTCAGTGGTTTTGGATTTGTTTTAGATAAAGGTAAAAATCTTACTCCATTTCCAGATGCTAGGATAATAGCTTTCATATTATTTCTATTAATTTATTAATAATATTTTTAGGACCATCATTAATTAAATCTAATCCAATGTGTTTAGAATCATTATAATCATCAAAATCAATTAAATCAATTGTTTTTTTGTTATTAAAAATAACATAATCTAATTCTCTTCCTAAATATTTTTCTATCTCTTTTTCAAAATCAGAAACTCTAAAATTATCTGTCTCTCCTTTTTTATTAGTTTTATTGCAAACATAAAAAATCTTTGCTTTTGTTTCTTTAAAAGCTTTTGAAACTCCAGAAACAAGCAATATCTGGATTAAAGAAGAATACAAATCTCCAGGGCCAATTGTGATTACATTAGCTTCTATTATTTTTTCATAAGCTTCTTTGTAAATATTAGCCTCTCTGCTTAAGAAAACTTTTTTAATTTTAGAATTATGTTTAGGAATGTCTATATTTGTTTCTCCTTTTATTATTTCACCACTTTCAAGCTCAGCACATAAATCAACATTATCAAAAGTTATTGGTAAAACTTTAAATTTAGTTTGAAAAAAATTATTTAAAGCTAAAACCTTATCCTCTTCTTTTATTAATATTGCCGCCATAATCAAATTTCCTAAATTATGTCCTTTCAAAAAACCATCTTCAAATCGATAGCTAAAAATCTCTTTATCTTTTAAGGTAGATAATTCAAGAAGAGCTCTTCTCATGTCGCCCACAGCAATTATATTATAATCTTCTCTTAATTTTCCTGAAGAGCCACCAGAATCTAAAACAGCAGAAATAACCGAAAGGTCAACCTCTCTGTTTTTTAACTCTTTCAAAATTACATTTGGCATTGCGTTTCCTCCACCAAGACAAACTATTTTTTTCATATAAGCTCTTCTAGTATCTGTTCTACTGTTTCTTCTTTTTTAGCAGTAAGAACTCTTTCAAAATATGGTTTTTTATCTACTTTATAAAAAACACCTAAAGGAATTTTCCCTTCTCCTTCATAATTCCATTCTCTAATTTTTTCTAAAGCTTTTTCTTTAGAATCTAAATCACTGTCTTCTAAAACATAAGTATTTTTATTATAAAGATCAGAAGTATTATAAAAAGAAACACAAGGCTCAATAACTTCAATAATAGAAAATCCTTTATGAGCTAAAGCCTTTTTCATAGTTTCTTCAAGATGTTTAATATTTCCACTATAACTTCTAGAAATAAAAGTGGCGTTTGAGGCAAGCATAAGTTCAAGTGGATTAATCGGACTCTCAGGTGCTCCCATTGGAGTTGATCTCCCCTTAAAGCCATCTTCTGAAGCGGCTGTAAATTGTCCTGTTGTTAAAGCAAATAATCTATTATTATGCAAAATAACAGTAATATCTGTATTCCTTTTTGCCGCATGAATTAAATGAGAAATACCTTCGTTTAAAGAATCTCCGTCTCCTGTAAAAGCAATTACTTTTAATTCTGGATTTGCTAATTTTATCCCTTCGGCTGCAGGAATCGATCTTCCATGAAGAGAATAAAAAGAATTCACATTAATATAATCTACTATTTTTGCGTGACAACCAATACCAGAAGTGATAGCAATCTTATTCAAATCTTCATTTTCGATCGCTCTTTTAAACGCTGCTAAAATTCCAAAATTGCCACAAAAAGGACACCATGTATTTTTGTAATTTGTATCTAATTTGTTCATATGATTTCTTTTAATAAATCTTCTATTTCTTGTGTTTGTAAAGCTCTTGAAGAATATTTTAAAATAAGTTCATTAGCTTCTATGCCATTTTTAGCTAAAAGCGAAGCTAATTGTCCTAAAGCGTTTTGTTCAACACAAATTATCTGTTCTGCTTTTTCAAGCTCTTCTAAAACTTGAATTTCTGGAAAAGGTTCTAAAACGATTAGCTGAATAACTTTTAAATCAAACTTTGAAGCTGCCTCAATTGCGGGAGCAGTGCTTGATCCCCAAGTTATTAAAACATTTTTAGAATCTTTATTTCCATAAACAGAAATTGCATCTTCCATAAGATCAACTTCTTCTTGCATTGCTTCAAATTTTCTTAATCTTTTTTCTTGCATTAAAACAA
>JAQVZN010000042.1 GCA_028708155.1 Minisyncoccota bacterium
ATGAGCAATTTAGAAGATATCAAAAAAATACTAGATAAGTATGGTTTGCATCCTAAAAAATCTTTGGGACAGAATTTTTTAATAGATCAAAATATTATTGATAATATTATTAAAGCTACTGAAATCAATAAAGATGATTATATCTTAGAAATAGGTCCAGGGTTAGGTCTTATTACAAAAGAATTAGATAAACACGCTAGTTCTGTCTTAGGAGTTGAAAAAGATACTCTTTTTACTAAAATTTTAAACGATTTTAATTTTAAAAATACAAAAGTTGTAGAGGCTGATATCTTAGATTATATAAAAGAAAATGATATTTCTAAGTATAAGATAATTGCTAATATTCCTTACTATTTAACTTCTAATTTAATTAGACACTTGCTTGAAAGTTTTAATCAGCCTAAAGAAATATTTTTAGTTATACAAAAAGAAGTTGCGGAAAGAATTTGTGCAAAAGAGGGGAACATTTTATCTATTTCTGTAAAATATTACGCTGATCCTAAGATTTGTTTTACTATCTCAAAAAATTCATTTTGGCCAAGTCCGAAGGTAAATAGTGCTTTGATTAAAATTATTCCTAATAGAAAATATAAAGAGGAAGATAAATTTTTCTTTAAAATTATAAAGGCTGGTTTTTCTTCTCCAAGAAAGAAATTAATTAATAATTTATCATCAATCCTTAAAATAGAAAAAGAAAAACTAGAAGATGTTTTAAAGAGTGTTAATCTTTCACAAGAGATAAGGGCCGAAAAACTTTCTTTAAATGATTGGATTAAAATTAAAGAAAAATTGAAGAATAATTAGTTTTAAGTTATAATTATTAGTAATGAAAAAATTTATTCCATATTCATTAGTGTTCTTTTTTCTTTTAATGGCTAATTTTTGCTATGCCGCGACAGAAACGACTACTAGATACTGGTGCGAAAGCGGTTGTGGAGGAGAAATAATTACTCAAACTTGTACTGATACTTGGAGATCATGTTGTGCTTCTTCTTCTGACGACGATGACGAAGAAGATAGTTGTACTCCTGGACCAGTATCAACAACTTGTACTCAAGAAATTAGAACAGGGATAAAGGCTGAGCCTTGGCAAATATGTGTTGGAAGTCAATATAAAGTAAGCGGAACTGCTTGTGGAGATGATTTTGAAGCAGAAGGAGGTACGAAGTTCTATTTTATTTGTAGTGGATCTTGCTTAAGTAACGTAACAGGAGTGAGGTTTTTTGATAACCCAAATTATCCTCAAAAACCAGAATTGACTATTAGCGGTTCAGAAACTTATCCTGAAACTTGCTCAAAAGAAGATCTAGAAAGTTATCCTTTAAAAAGTAACTGTATAGAGCCAGACCAAGGATCAAGTAGTGTTGATTTACCTTTTAAATTAGATTGGGATGAAGATCCATACTTTATGAAGACAGGAAAATCTCCCTCTCAGTACGTAAGTAATCTCAGATCTATTCCAGAGTACGAATCAATTGCTAGTTTAGGGCCTAGTTCTTATACCATTAAAATGGGAGTTAATGAAGAAAATGTTAATTTTAAAGAGGACCAAGAGTTTACAGAATATTTGTCTAAAGATTTTAGTAAAGATCAAAAAGAATTAGAACAAGGATATTTCTATAAAATTCTTAGTGTTGATACTCAGCCAAACTATATTAATTCTGGAACTTATCGTTCTTCAGAATATAATTTTAAAGTAGATCATAATGCGTGTTGGCTTAAAAATAATACTGATTATAATCTTACAATACAAACATGTTGTGGTAGTGATGGAACTAATTGTAATAGCGGGAAACAAGTTAATTTTAAAACGTCTTATGCTCCAGAACTTAAATCTCCAGAAGACTTAGATTGGAGTGGTCCTAATTCTTCAGCTTGGGACGCTTGGGAGTATTTGATAGAAGATGAAGATTATGAATTAGATATAGAAGATAGAATTTTAGCTATGCCTAATAGTAAATATAGTCCGTTTGATTGGGAGGAGAATTCTACTTCAAGCTATCCAAACGAGCTTGTAAAATTTCCTATTATTTTAGATTGGTGTGATGTTGATGATGTTAATGGAGAAGAAAAAACCGAAAAAGGGGCTTGGACAATGAAGCTTTATCAAACTCTTGAAAATGATGAAGGGGAATTAGAGGAAGTTCCTTACTCTGCTATTAGTGATGGAATGGTTAGTTTCCCATCAAAGCCAGTTCAGGCTGGAGCGACTTGGACCGATGTATTAACTTCAAACTATTATGATAAAAAATATTTTACAGAAAATGATAAATATTCATGGGAGTTGAATTCTTGTTTGTTTGGTCCTTGGGGGTGCAAAAGTTTTGGAGAGCATTGGAGTTTTGTAACAGAAGACTCCACTCTTTCAAGTGATTTTCGTATTTTACATAGAGACGGAGATATATTAGGCATCCCAACAACTCTTAATTGGATTATGGGACGAAGGGTTAGTTCAGTTAAATATGAACTTACTTCTGTTGCTTCAGATAGTACTAGAAATCAGTCAGTTACTTTTAACGATTTAAAATTAAATACTTCATATACTTTTAAAGTTACTCCTTGTTCTGATTATGATGCTTTAGAATGTGAACCAGAAAATACAAAGTCAATTACCTTTAAAACAACTGGAATGGCTCCAAAAGTAAACGCTCTTTCTGATGGGCAATACGTTCCTTTTGAAATAGGTTGGAAATATGTCCAAGGTGCTAAATCATATAAATATAATTTAAATGGAACAGAAAAAGTAATCGGTAATAATTTTGATGCAATATATTATCCTCAAGCAAAAAGTGATACAACTTATACTTTAAAAGTAAAAAGTTGTTCTGATGAAGCAGGAACTAATTGTGGAGATTATAGTGAATTAATTACTTTTAAGACTTTTAAATTAGGAGAAGTTGAAAAAATTAGTACGGATGCAAACAATGGAATTCTTTATTCAAATGATAGAAAAGTTTATTGGGAAGATCTTAAAGGGGCAAATTACTATAAATATACTCTTTTGTATAATGGAGAAGACACTTCTAAAACTTGTACAAATTTAAAAAATAAAGGAACTATAACTGGAATTGTTTCTGATCCTAGTTTTATGGTAGATTCTTTATGTGCAGGGACTTATAGCACCTCTATTACAACTTGTTTAGATATTGATTGTAATGATTATGGGGAAACTAATAGTTTTTCTTTTGTTCTTGATTCAAAAAAAGCTCCTGAGGGAACAACTTCAACAGGGCTGGTTCCTTGTAATAGACAGTACGACGATCCTACTACTGCTTGGGATGAAACACAACAATGTAGTTTAAGTCATGTTTTCCTTTTAGGAAGATTACTTTTTGACTTTTTGTTATCTAGATTAGTTCCTGCTAGTTTAGTAATTCTTCTTCTTTTAGATGGAGGACTTTATTTATTCCATATTTTTGTTAATTTTGATAATCCAGCGATGAATTTGATTCAAAGATCAAAACAATTATGGAAAAATGTAGGAATAGGAACTTTAATTATTTTCTTAGCTTGGACAGCAATTAATTTCTTTTTGCTTTTCCTTGATTCGAAGATGAGTGTTTATTATCTTTTAGAACAGTTTTTTAAATAAAAATATGAGCAAACAAACAATATTAATAATGGCGTTCGGACTTTTAATAATTTTATCTTTATCTTTCTTTTCTTTTACCTATTTTGATGCAAGTAAAATAGAGAATAATTCTTCTTCATTATCAGAAGTGATTGATATAGATTCTTTTAAAATGGATTATTCGGATGTTCTAGAAAAAATAGGGGGAGGATCTTTTAAGAATGAGTATGTTCAAGTTTCTCTTGATAAGAATTGGATTTTAAACACAGACGCGCCTAAAAACACAAATCCAGCAAATTCAGACGGAGATGCTTTTTTTAATGCTTACCAGATAGAAGAAGATACTTCGGTTCCTTGGTTTTTTATCATTTCTAAAAAAGACTCATTTGACGCCTTAGATTATTTGGGAAAAATAGAGCAAAATAGCGGAGAGATTACTAGTATTCAAGAAGATGGTTCTTTCTCTATAGAATATAGCAATGGAACAAGTCAAAAAACCATTATTATTGAAAAGATAATTAAAACAATAGATGGTAAGTTTATTGATTTGTCTTTAATAACAGTTAATACTTCTTCAGAAAACGCTAAGAATGTTTTCAATTCTCTTCTATCAGAAGTAGCAGTTATTAATTTTTTAGAGACCGTTAAGTTTAATTCTTTTGAGGAAAAAGCAGAAGAAAGTGAATAAAAAAAAGGACAAAATTTCTTTTGTCCATGTTCTCATTTGACGTCAAACCAAGTGAATTCTTCTTTGAATCTTGGGTTGATTTCGTCAAGCGTTACGATGGTGTAGTCTGCGTACTTTGCAGGCATCTGATAT
>JAQVZN010000043.1 GCA_028708155.1 Minisyncoccota bacterium
CCATTTGAAAAAGGACATGATTTTAGTTTAATTTGTTCGGAGAATATTTTAAATAATAAGGAAAAATTAAGATTATCTTTAATTGGACCTAAGAGAATGGATTATTATAAGAATATTAAGTTGATCAATTCTTTAGTGAGAATGATTGATGAAAAAATATGAAGAAAAAAAACGAAGAAAAAGATTTTGAAAAAGAAATAGAAACGCTCACAAAAGAAAGAGATGAGTATCTAAATTCTTGGAAAAGGGATCTTGCAAATTATATAAACTACAAAAACAAAGAAGGAGAACGAACACAAGATTTGATATTTCTTCTTAAAGAAAATATGTTTGAAAGACTTATTCCAATATTAGATAATGTCTCTTTAGCCGAAAGGTCTATCAACAAAGATTTAAAAGAAGACCCAAGCGTAAAAGGACTTTTAATGATTGAAAAACAACTTGAGGATTTTGTTAAGAACGAAGGATTAGAAGAGATTAATGAGATTGGAATAAAATTCAATCCAGAAATACATGAAATTTTAGAAGAAGTAGAAGGAGATAAATCTCAAGAAATTATAGAAATAATTCAAAAAGGATATAAATTGAATGGCAGAGTTATAAGGCCAGCAAAAGTAAAAATAATAAAGTAATAAATATTTTATTAATATATAATAACAAAATTATTAAATATTAATATTATTATTAAAATTATATGGCAAAAATATTAGGTATAGATTTAGGAACAGCGATTACAAAATTTGGATCAATTATAGATGGAGAACCAAAAGCTTTAGAAAATAGAGAAGGTTCTATTCTAACTCCATCAATTGTAGCTTATACAAAAGGAGGAGAAAGAGTTGTAGGAATTTTAGCTCAAAGACAAGCAATAACTAATCCAAAAAACACTATTTCTGCAGTAAAAAGATTTATTGGAAGAAAATATAAAGATGCAGAAGTTCAAAAAGAATTGAAGCTTTTACCATACGAAACAAAAGAAAGAAAAGATGGTGGAGTAGAAGTTAAGTTGGGAGATAAATGGTATACTCCAATAGAAATTTCTTCAATGATACTTCAAAAAATTAAAGCTGATGCAGAAGAAAAATTAGGAGAAGAAATTAAAAACGTTGTTATTACTTGCCCTGCTAACTTTGATGATTCTCAAAGAAAAGCAACAAAAGCAGCGGGAGAAATCGCTGGGTTTAATGTTTTAAGAATTATTAACGAACCAACAGCAGCTGCTCTTGCTTATGGACTTCAAAAAACAGAACAAAAGAAAGTTTTAGTCTATGACTTTGGAGGAGGTACATTTGATGTGACTATTTTAGATAGTTCTCCAGACACAGTAGAAGTTATTGCTACAGGAGGAGAACCTCATTTAGGAGGAAATGATTTTGACCAAATTATTATTAATTGGCTTATTGAAAAATTCAAAAAAGATGAGGGAATAAATTTAGGAGAAGATGTTTTAGCGCTTCAAAGATTAAAAGAAGCTGCTGAGAGAGCTAAGCAAGAATTATCATCTGCTCAAGAAACAGAGATTAATCTTCCTTTTGTTTCATCAGGAGAGAATGGTCCAAAGCATTTATACTATAAATTATCTAGATCAGAATTTAATTCAATGACAGATTCTCTTATTGAAAAATCTATTAAAAGAGTTGAAGCAACTTTAAAAGAAGCTGATCTTAAAAAAGAAAATATTGATGAAATTGTTCTTGTCGGAGGAACAACTCTTATTCCAGCAGTAAGAGAACAAGTTAAAAACTATTTTAACAAAGAACCAAACAAATCAATTAATCCAGAAGAGGTAGTTTGTATTGGAGCGGCTATTCAGGCAGAGATATTAACTGCAAAAGAAGAAGGCAGGGCTCCAGAAGGAGACATTAAAAGTGTTTTACTTTTAGATGTTCTTCCTTTAACTTTAGGTATTGAAACATTGGGAGGAGTAAGTACACCAATGATCCAAAAAAATACTACTGTTCCAACAGCGAACACACAAGTTTTCTCAACTGCAGTTGATAACCAACCATCAGTAGAGATTAATGTTCTTCAAGGAGAACGTTCACTTGCCAATGACAACAGATCTCTTGGAAAGTTTGTGTTAAGCGGACTTCCTCCAGCAGGTAGAGGCGTGCCACAAGTTGAAGTTACTTTTGATATTGATGCTAGTGGAATTTTAACAGTAACTGCTAAAGATAAAGCTTCAAATAAAGTTCAATCAATAAGAGTTGAGGGATCATTAGGTTTATCTGATGAAGAGATTGAAAAAATGAAAAAAGAAGCTGAGTTAAATGCAACAGAAGATAAAAAGAAGAGAGATTTAATTGAAGCAAAAAACAATGCAGAGAATTTAATCTATACTGTTGAAAAAACTTTGAAAGAAGCAGAAGGTAAGGTGAGTGAAGAAGATAAAAAACCAGTTTTAGAAAAAGTAGAAGAACTTAAAAAAATTAAAGATTCTGACAACTTAGAAGAAATTAAAACTAAGACTGATGAAGTATCAACTTTAATTCAACAAATTGGAGCTAAAATGTATCAAGCTAATAGTGCTTCAGAGGAAAAGAAAGAAGAGCCAAATGTAGAAGAAGCAGAAACTGAAGAAGTTAAAGATAACGAAGAAGGTAAAGAAAATAAATAATGGCAAAAGATTATTACGAAACTTTGGGAGTAGCGAAAACCGCTACTCCTGAAGAAATTAAAAAGGCGTTCTATAAACTAGCTCATAAATATCATCCAGATAAAAAAGAAGGAGACGAAAAGAAATTTAAAGAGATTAATGAAGCTTATCAAGTTTTATCTGATAAAAATAAAAGAGCTCAATACGATCAATTCGGAAGTGGTTTTAATGGTGGGCAAGGAGGATTTTCTTCGCAAGGTTTCAATAATGCAAACTGGCAAGATTTCGCTTCTGGTTTTGGTGGACAAGATATTAATTTAGAAGATCTTTTTGATATGTTTCAAGGGGGAGGAACTAGAAGAAGGAGAAACACTAAAAGAGGTTCTGATCTTGAAGTTGTGATATCTATTCCTTTGTCTTCTGTACTTGAGAATCAAGTTAAAAAAATTAAGATTAATAAATTTGTCACTTGTTCTTCTTGTGGTGGAAAGGGAGCGGAAGCAGGAACTGCTTTTAAAACTTGTAAAACTTGCTCGGGAACAGGAAGGATTGAAGAGGTTAGAAAAACATTTTTAGGATCTTTTGCACAAACAAGAGTTTGTGAAGATTGTGACGGAGAAGGAAAAGTCCCAGAAAAAATTTGTAGTACTTGTAGTGGAGAAGGAAGAGTTGAAAAAGAAGAAATAATTGAAATTCAAATAGGAAAAGGTATTGACACAAACCAGGTAATTAAGCTACAAGGTAAAGGTAATGCTGGAAAGAAAGGAGCGGAAGCAGGAGATTTATACGTAAGAATAATTGTAGAAGAAGATCCAGTATTTGAAAGAAGAGGAGATGATCTTTTGATGAATCTTCCAATATCTATCTCACAAGCGGTCCTTGGAGATAAGGTTAAAATTAAGACCCTTGAAAAATCTGAAATTTTTGTTAAAATACCAGATAGTGTTCAAACAGGAAAAATTTTAAAAGTATCAAATAGAGGAATACCACATTTTTCTGCGTTTGGTAGAGGCAATTTATATATTCAATTGATTATAGAAATTCCTAAAAAGTTAACAAAGGAACAAAAAGAATTGTTTCAAAAATTAAAGAAAGAAGGATTATAATCCTTCTTACGCCCTCATAGCTCAGTTGGTAGAGCAACAACCTTTTAAGTTGAAGGTCACAGGTTCAAATCCTGTTGGGGGCACATTAAAAAACTCAGGAAAAATTTTAAATAGTAAGAAACTATGAAATTTTATTTAGAAAATTATGGCTGTAAATTAAATGAGGCTGATAGTGAAATTATAAAAGGACTATTAAGTGAAAACCATGAAGAGGTTTTTGATTTTTCTTTAGCTGATTTTATTATCCTAAACACTTGTGGAGTTATAGATAAAACAGAAAAGAAAATTATTGAACGAACTCTTTTTTTAAAAAATAAAGGGAAGAAAGTTTTTTGGACAGGTTGTTTGCCTTTAATTACAAAAAACAATGTTTCAGATGGTTCTATTGGCCCGAATAATCTTTCTGATATTAATAAAATGATTAAGGAGGAAAATCATTTTTTTAATAATGTAAAAGAAGATAAATCTTTATTGTGTAAATATAAAAAAAGAAAAGAGGGAATTTCGGCTACGGTAGCAATATCTGAAGGTTG
>JAQVZN010000044.1 GCA_028708155.1 Minisyncoccota bacterium
TTCATTTTGACCTCGAAGACCATTCTTTCAAGATAATACTTTTAAAATGGCTAATTTTAGTATAAACAAGAGAATTAAAAAGTCAATAAAAAAAGGCGTCAGTTAATATAAACGCGTGGTTCAATTAAAAGATCGCCAAAAGGATTAAGAAGTTTTTTGATAGCTTCTCTTCCTTGTTTTCCAGGGTTTTGGACTAAAATTGCTTTTATTTTTTTGTCTTCAAAAGCAGATTTCACGTCTTTATTGCAGTCAATTCCTATAATTACAGGGATTGATTTTTTTAAAGCAAATAAAGTTCCTTTTGACCCTAAAGTTAAAACGGTTTCGGTTTTTAAAATAAGATTATCAGAATTTTCTGGATCAATATAGAATTCTTTTATTTTTAATCCAGTAGAAATAATTCCTCTTACTCTTTGATCATGTCCTTCGTCTTTCGCTTCGTGTCTTATAACGACACTTTCTTTTATTCCTATTTCTAAAAGGATGTTTGCGATTTTTACTCCAGCAAGAAATTCGTCTATTCCTACATAAGGAATGTCGCGAGTTAATTTTTCTTTCCATTCGGGAAGAGGAGGAGTGTTCACAAAGACAATAGGTCCTTGAAATTTATTTAAAATTTCAATAAGTTCTTGGCTTCCTTGAGAGAAGGGAAGAATAATAGCATCAGAACAATCACAAACATTTTTGACAAATGTAGGGAAGTCAATAATGTTATATGTTTCTTCTGGAGCAAAAACTTTTATTTCTAGATTTCTTTTTCGAGCTTCGTCTTCAGCTCCTTTAATTAATTCTTTCCAAAAGTCACTATACTTTCCAAATTTTTTCGAAATTCTAGCGTCCGAGATAATTCCAATAATCATTTTTAATCACCTTTAAAGTTACTAAATTAATCTTAAAACATATTTTTATTTTTTTCAACAAAAAAAGGGATAAAGTTAATTATCCCACGGCGTGTTTAAGATGATTAATGTACATTTGTACATATTGATCAATCTCTACGTCGGTTTTTATTTTTTCTGTGCCATCGGTGGCTATCAGAATATTTTCTGGAAATTCCTCTAAAACCTTTTCGCTTGGACGATTTCCATAACTTATGAAAACGTCATTTTCGCTTGGTTTAAAATTAGATAAATCTTCCATATATATGTATTCTACTAAAGAAGGATCGATTACAGAATATAACCCCTTATTTCTTAAGGTAAATGGTCTGTAATTTTCTTTATGATGGACCACAATAAATCTTGATTCAGAATTACTGTGACGTAAGGCTTCTTCGGCAAGTTTCTTTCCGAGAGCTTCATCATCTGGTCCAAAATAGAGAATTGGTACTTGAAGAGCTTCCAAAATCTTATCACTTGGAGGAGAGTTGACGGCAACAATCTGCCCTTTGTAATCTTTTAAGATTTCAATAATTTCATCCTCTACATCTTCGTAACAGAATATGGTGAACAAAATATCGTTCGCATTGCTTTTTTCTGTTGCTTTTCTAAGAACTTCGCAATATTCATATCTGTCACAATATCCTTTAACCGGAGAATCCATTTCTACATTTATGTTTTTCAGTCTTCCAAATTCATAAATTGATTCAGCGATTTCGCTGAATATTTCTGAAAATTTATCTCCTGAAAAAGCGCGAGATCTTATTCTCGAAGACATTACAATCTTCCAGCTTGATCCCATATGTAAAAATCTTTCAAGACTTTCTTTAGCCTCGTAAGGGTTCATTGGAACTGGTGGATTCTTCATGTAGAAAGCACAAACTTCATCAAGTGTTCCTGAATATCCAAGACTTTCTGCATATTTAATGATCCGGATAAGATCAATCACAATAGCAGATGATCCAGGAGAATCGTAGGTTTCGATTGTTGTTTTGATTGTGATGGGATTTCCACCAAATCCAGTTCCTACAACTTCCATTTCGGCTAATTTAAGATCTCCTCTACTAGAAATATATTTTCTAGGTCCAGCATAAAGAACTTTGATTGGATAGGGGAAGATAGATACAAGAGAATTCAACTTAGAAATAAGTTTAAGTTGAACCCTAATCTCGCTTTCCATATTCTTGAAGTCTGTATTTCCTCCATCATTATATTGTTTAGTAGAAACGACACGAACTCCTTTAGTGTAGCAACTCTGAAGCACCGAACGATGTGCTTCAGTTGCTCCTTCTTGAGCCATGGCATCATCTCCAGCACAAATTATTCCAGCTTCTTTGAATTTCTTTGCCCAAGCTTTATCAGTTGCAATGGGAATAGGAATAGGATTAATGAGGTGAATTTTTAATTCACAACAAATCCTTGCCCAAAATTCAGTAGCTTCTACAGATCCTACAGGTAGGAAAAGAATCAGTATTTCAACCCCTGCCTCACGAAGAGATTTTTTAATCTCTTCTTCAGTTAAGGGCGCGTCTTTAGATAAAACAAAAGTCCTGTTCTTGTTCTTTACTTTGAGCATATCTTCCGAAACACCATCCATTACGGGGACGTTTTGGACTATTACATTCAATTTAGGAACATTAAAGAGAACTCTTGAGCAATTTGGCTTTGCATGGATTGCCTCAGATAAATCTTTACCTACTTTTCTTATATCGCAATCAGCGGCCCAGACAATATCAATGTCGGACACTTGAAATCCAGCGATTGTAGGGTGTATTAATCCAAAGGCAAATGGGTTGTCTTTGTAGAATTGAATTCCTTCTACCGTTGTTTGACAACAGTTTCCAATGCCAACGAATCCTACTTTAATCATAAGAATACCTCTAAATTGTCAAAGAACAATCTATGCCTATAATATAAAATATTTCTTTAAAAATGTCAATAACTGTTGACTAATTTTACAAAAAGGTTTATTAAATAAAAGGTGTAAAAGTGAGAAGAAATAGATTAGATCTCAAAAACCCTCCTCCTCAGAACAGAAATCCTGCAAAAGATAGGAGAAGACATGAAGACAATATGTCTCCAGAGAAAGTTTATTCTATGATTTTTTCTTAATTTATGAAAGGTTTGTAATGTTTTGCGACATTGTAAACCTTTCTTTTAATTTTGGAGATTTTTTCCAGAATGATATTTTCTATGAACATCTCTTAATCTTTTATTAGTAACGTGAGTATATATTTGAGTAGTGGCAATGTTTCTGTGCCCTAAGAATTCTTGAATAGTTCTTAAGTCAACGCCTTGGTTAAGAAGATCTGTAGCCATAGAATGTCTTAATGTATGGGGTGTTGTGAAGAATGGTACGTTTGAAAGCGTAGAATAGTGTTTTACAAGTCTTTCAATAGATCTTACGGTTAATCTCTTGTCAGAATCTTTTCTTCCGCGATAATTGATAAATAGAGCTTTATAGTCATCATCTCTAGTATCTAAATACTTTTTTATCCATAAAAGAGCTCTTTCTGAAAAATAAACGGCTCTTGGATGATTTCCTTTACCAATAATACTAACTTCTAAGTCTTCTTTATTTTTTATATTCTTAAATTGTTCTTGATTTAAAGCAACTAATTCAGCGATACGGAGTCCTGTTGAGAATAATGATTCTAGTATTGCTCGATCACGGAGTCCTTGATCATTAGAGGTGTCAGGAGCCGTTAAAAGCTTTTCTACCTGATCTAAGGTTAGAAACTTCACGCTTTTTTCTTTTTGAGCGTCATGAGGCAACTTTATCTTGTCGGTGGGGATACATAAGATGTCTTTTTCGGCAAAATATGACAAAAGGCTCCTTAAGGCTATAAGGTAGTAGTTTTGTGTTAATTTTGATAGGGGATTATTGTGATTATCAAGATGACGAGCTAAATACAATCTATAATCCCAAACAATCTCAGGAGTTAGTTCGTGAGGTAATAGATTTTCTTTATTTTTCATTTTAAGCCATAAAGAAAATTTATTTAAATATCGATTATAATTTTTTTGAGTATTATTAGAGAGGCCACGTTCAATTTCTAAATAATCTAAAAAATCAGGGATATGTTTAATAATAGGTGTGTTAGATTGATTCATACATTAATTATATCTTATTTATTAAAA
The DNA here is from genome assembly GCA_028708155.1 of Minisyncoccota bacterium. GTDB lineage: Bacteria > Patescibacteriota > Minisyncoccia > Minisyncoccales > Minisyncoccaceae > JAAZMU01. Next base: position 4,020 of record JAQVZN010000044.1, read on the forward strand.
AATATGAAGCCGTAAAATGCGTTTTAAGCAAATATATGATGTTATGGTCATCTACTTTAGAGGTGTTTTTATGAAAACCACCCTAATTAGTCGCTTAACGTACATTGTACGACATTATAATATCATGACTGAATTTTTTTTACAATCCCTTCCCTAAAATTAAAAGAAGGAAAATG
>JAQVZN010000045.1 GCA_028708155.1 Minisyncoccota bacterium
AATTGGAACATTAACCTTTCTAGAATAATCTATAATAAAATCTTGTTTTGTTTCAAATAATGGATCATGAAGTTCAAAACAACCACTTAAATGATAATGAATAATCTTATTTCTAAAATTATTAATCATATCATCTGCCAAAAGCATTGTTTTATCATTAGAATAACAATGATTTAAGTCAAGAACAAAATTCCAATTTGGATTTTCTTCAAAAAATCTCTTCAAATCTTCTACCGTCTTATAACTTTCTTTTCTATCATCCATATTCTCAATCGCCCAATTTAGATTATATTTCCTAAAAACCTGCCAATCTTCTACAAGATCTGGATGAATAATAGCTACATTTGCATTAGTTTCAAGATAAAATTTCTCTATCTTTTGAATTATTTTATTTGTTTCCTCATCATCTCTATAAATAATTCCGTTACTTGGAAAATGTATTGATCTATAAGAAAATTTCTTAACTTCGCAAGTAATATTATCCAATCTTTCAACTTCCAAACAATCATTTAAACAAATTTCTATAACGTCCTTTCCTAGCTTTTCAAATAAATCAAATGAAACAGGATTATATTTATCCGCAATTTTATAAATTGATCCTGTAGAAAATCCTATTTTATTCATGGTTAAAATATTGAAAAGTGTCGTTTAATGAATTTAACACTTTATCTGACATTGAATATTCTTGTTTTGTACAATATCCATTAGGAACAGAAAAACACATCATCCCAGCGCTTTTAGCTGACATAGTTCCGTATTGAGTGTCTTCAAAAGCTAAACATTCTTCTGGTTTTAATCCCATTACTTCAGCAACTCTTAAATACATATCAGGATTAGGTTTTCCTCTCTTGATTTCATCTCCACAAACAATAGTTTTAAAATACTTTAAGAAGTCACAATTTTTTAATTTAATTAAAGTTTCTTCTCTTGGCGCTCCAGCACAAACAGAAATATCATAATTAGGATTATGATAGAAAAATTCTACAATTTCTCTTGCGTATGGCATCAAAGAAATTTTTTCATTCTTTAATCTTTCCTTTAAATATTCTTCTTTAGCATTAATTAATTCTCCTTTTTTAATATTTAAATTAAAATCCTTAACCATTTCATCTTCAATGATATCACCTCTTTTCCCAGCATAATTTAAATACTTTTCTTTTGTTAATTCTATTCCGTGATTTCTTAAAAAAGGAACCCAACCTTGCCACTGATAATATTCAGTGTCTAAAAGCAATCCATCTAAATCAAATACAATTCCTTTTATTTTCTTTAACTTTTCCTCCATGTTTATATAATATCAAAAAGAATTTATTAATCAATCTTTTTTTTCGCTATAAGGAACTTTTTTAATATAAAAATCAATAGCTTCTTTGATATATGGAATTATATTCTCGGGCAAATCATTAATATCAAATAAGCTTAAGTTATTACATTTTTCTTCCTCCATATTTTTTATCGCTCCTTGATACGATATACATTTAAAAAAGAAACTAATTCTTTCTTCCTTTAATCTATGCATTACATGAACTAGATCTAAACTCATTAAATCTATATCAAGTTCCTCTTTAGCTTCTCTAATCATCGCTTCTTTTAAGGTTTCTCCTTTCTCAACATGTCCTGCCGGAAGACTATAAAAACCATCAAAATATCCTGTATTAGATCTTTCAGAAAGCAATATATTATTACCTTGAATAATTATTAAATAAACCGCATTAATAGTTTTAAATCTATCTTTAATCATTAAATATTTCTTCTTTTAATTTTTTAATTTGATCATCATTATCAATAACCTCTCCTTTGTGTAGTTTATACAAACAAGGAATAACTCCACAATTGTCACAATTTCCCCAACAACATTTTCTTCCGTTTTCTTTATTTAACTTTTTACAAAGTTCAATCTCTCTTTTAAAAACTTCTTCGCTAATTATCTTAGGAATAAGTCCTGTTTTACAATTAATATTTTCCATAATTTATTTTATTAACTTGTCTAAGTCTTTTTTAAATTTATCTATATCAGTAAATAGAAAAGAGTTTAAACCAAATCTTGAAGCGACATCAATATTCACTTGTTTGTCATCAAAAAAAGCAATTTCTTCTGGTTTAATCTCTGGATATCTTTCTTTAAGATTTTTTAAAACATATTTCCAAAACTCTTCCTGATTTTTTAGAAAACCGACATCACATGAAGTAAAACCTTTTTCAAAAATATCTTTTAAATAATTGATTACAAAATTAAATCTAATTTTATTTTTATTCGTACAGAGTATGCATTCAACCCCAGTCTCTTTTATTTTCTTTATTATATCTAACAATTCTTGATTAAAAAACTGTGCTTCAAATTCAAATAGTTCATCAAAATATTCTTTGCTACTTTTTTCCCAACCGAATTCTTTCAAATAAGGCTCAACTATTTTTTCAAGATCTACTTCTTCTAAAAAAGATTGCTGATATTCGTCACTGCTATAAAATTTATCTAAAATATTATTAATTTTATAACCTTTTTCTAAAAGAACTTCTCCAAAATAATATGGAAGATTTAACAATACTCCATCAACGTCAAATAATATGATTTTCGTAGAATTATTCATATGAAAATTATATCAAAAAAATAACAATATATCTATCTATTTTATTGATATTTTATATTTTTATGATATATTCAAATTGGTATTAACATGCAAATTAAAATGTTTAATTACAAAGGAGAAGAGACTCAATTTCTTTGGATGATACATTCTGAAGTTTTTGAAGGGGCTAGGATCGTTAATGATAGAATTGTTTCTAAAAAATTAACCGATACAGGATGTCTCGCCGTTTTCCAACTTTTACCAGAACTTGAGTCTGGCGAAAAAACATACGCATATAAAGATGTTCGCATCGAAATAAGCGAATGTGAATCGTGTGAGATCAGGAAAATGTTTTTGCGTCCTCAAACAACAAACAGAAGATCTCTTTCCGATGAAGTCTTGCAGATATATCTTGTGGTTTATTTTAAAAATCCAAACGGAAGTTTAAAAGTTAGAATTCTTAAGAAACCACCGTTATTCCCCAAGAGAATAGAAACAGATTGTACAGAATTAGGATTTAAAATTCTGCACATATAATCTGCTTCTTTTTTTATTTAATTAGTCCTCCGTGGTAATTAGCCTTATAAACTAAAACCTTATTAAAAAAGATTGTTTCTATTCCTGTAAATCTTTTTAAATCTCCTTCTAAAGTATTTTCATACCTCCAATCATTTTTTTCAAATACTTCTTGTCCTCTTAAATATCCTTTCATTAGAGTTTCTTTTAAAAAATCATATAATTCTTCTTTATCTATTTCTTCAGATAAAACATATCCACAATAATTCATTCCCCATGAAGGATTATCTTTAAAGTAAACTATTTCTTCTCCTATAAAATCATACTTTCCAAAATAAGTATCATGATAAAGAAAATCACCTTTTTTAAATTCATAATCTTCTGAATTTAAACGAGTAGAAGAAACTTTCTCTGCGTTTTTATTTGCATAAGTTTCTCTTTTTGCTTCTTTTAAAAATTGTTCTAATTTTTCTATCTCCATTTAAAATTTTGTTTCCAAGAAATTATTTATCTTTTCTATTAAATCATCTTCTGTAGAATATTCAAAAAAATAATCCGTTACAACTTGAAGTGATTTTGATATTTTAGACCCTTTTTTGTAAAAACAAACAATTGGAATATTATAAATGTTTGCCCAACCAAGCTCAATACCAAGCCCAGTAGAAGGATAAGATGTTTCTGCAATAATTAAATCGCAATCATCTTTAATAAATTTCTTAGAATCAAAAAAACCATCTTCCCTCTCATGCGGAAAAATAAAAAGATTGTCTTCAGATAAAGAACTCTTTTTTATTGGTTCGTATAACTCCTTCTTAAAATCAAAGTCTTTAGAATGTGCGATATAAATATTCATATTTTTAAATTAATTGTTGCATAATTTTTTCTTAATTGTAGGACTTTGCAACAGTCAAATGCAACATTTGATTCTATTGATATTATCAACAACTAGCCACGCTGAATTCAATCCGTAACCTTTCTTGTTTATATTAAAAGGTTCTTTTAATTCTTCAACCTCTTCTAAGAAAATTAAAACACAATATTTAAGTTTATTATTCCAAGTATCAGCATCTCTATCAACTA
>JAQVZN010000004.1 GCA_028708155.1 Minisyncoccota bacterium
AATCGCTCTAAAACGAAGCTGTTTTCCTCCAGCAGTAACTCTAGTAACTCTAGTCAAATCAAGTAATTTTGATTCAAATTCATCTTGTGGCTTATTAAATTGTTTGTATTCTTTCTTCATCATAATAATTTAAAATTTTAATCCACCTTTTCTTGCTGCTTCGGCAAGGGCTTTTACTCTTCCGTGATATTTATAACCTCCTCTATCAAACACAATGGCCTCAATTTTTTTAGCTTGAGCTTCTTTAGCAACCATTTCACCAACCTTTTCTGCTTTTATTGTCTTTGATCCTGTTATATCCTTATCAGTTACAGAAAGCATTGTTTTACCTTGATTGTCGTCAATTAAAATAGCATAAATATGCTTGTTTGATCTATTAACAAGTAATCTAGGTCTTTCCCCTGTTCCTGAAATTCTGCTCACTATTTTTTTATGTCTTTTGATTCTTTTTGTTATGTCCATATTTTTAAACTTTAACTGCCAGCAGCTTTTTTACCTAATTTCTTTCTTACAATCTCTCCCTCGTATCTAATACCTTTTCCTTTATATGGTTCAGGCTTTCTTACTTGTCTTATTGTTGCGGCAACTTGGCCTACTAATTCTTTATCTATTCCAGATATTGTAATATTTGTTTTTTCTGCTGTAAAACTTATTCCTTTTGGGGCAGGTATCTTAACAGGATGACTAAAACCAATATCTAAAACTAAATCTGTTCCTTGAACATTGGCCTTATATCCAACACCTACTAATTCTAATTTTTTCACAAAACCTTCTGTTACTCCATCAACCATATTCTGAACTAAAGCTCTTTGAAGTCCCCAAAGGGCACCAGTGCTTTTGTCTTCGTTCTTAGGAATAAATGTAATTTCATCATTCTCTATCTTAATTTCAATTAAATCAAGTAAAGGTCTTTTTAATTCCCCTTTTGGTCCTTTTACATTAATAAATCCTGCTTCTATTTTAACTTCTACTCCTTTTTCAATTTTTACGGGTTTTTTTCCTATTCTTGACATATTACCAAATTTCACAAATTATCTCACCTCCAATTTTACTTCTTCTAGCTTCCTTGTTTGACATAACACCTTTTGAGGTTGATATGATTGATATTCCATATCCTGACTTAACTGGCTTTATTTCTGAAGATGTTTTATATATTCTTTGACCTTGTTTAGAAACTTTTCTAACTTTTGTTATCATTGGAGTACCATTTTCTTTATACTTTAAATCAATAACAATCTTTTTATTTGGCACTCTACCTTTTTTATCTACATCCAAAACATAACCTTCTTTTTTAAGAAGTTCTGCTATTCTAAATTTAAACTCAGAATAAGGAACACTGATTTGTTTTTTTGAAACAACCTGTGCATTATTTATTGTTGTTAACATGTCTGCTATTCTATCCATAATATTTAAAAATTACCAACTACTCTTTTTAACTCCTGGGATCTCCCCTTTATTAGCCATTTCTCTAAAACAAATTCTGCACAATCCAAACTTTCTGATATAGGCTCTATTTTTTCCGCACCTAAAACATCTTCTAGTTACTCTTGTAGAAAACTTTGGTGTTTTTTCTGATTTTGCTATTGATGATTTCTTTGCCATAAACTATATTTAACTTTTTTTAAATGGAAAGTCAAGTAATGTAAATAATTCCTTACCTTCGTCTCTTGTCTTTGCTGATGTAACTACTGTAATTTGCATTCCAAAAAATATATTTGCTTTTTCTGGAGAAATCTCTGGGAAAGCAATATGTTCTTTGATTCCAATGTTTAAATTTCCACCATCATCAAGAGCACTAAGCTTAATTCCTCTAAAATCTCTTGTTCTTGGAAGAACAATATTAACTAACTTATCCAAAAAATCATACATTTTCTTACCTCTTAAAGTAACTTTAGCTCCAATAATATTTCCCTCTCTTGTCTTAAATGATGATATAGATTTTTTAGCTACAGTTAAAACTGGCTTTTGTCCTGTAAGTTCAGCCAATTGTTTTGATACATATTCTTCAAACTTTCTTTTCTCGTCGTTTGTCTTTGGAATAATGATTTTACCAAAACCAGTGTTGATAACAACCTTTTCTATTTTTGGTACAGCCATTATGTTTTTGTAAGAAAACTTTGCGACCATTTCCTTTCTTGCCTGTTTTTGATATTTTTCTTTAATCATCATATTTCTTTGTTACACTTTTTACAAATTCTCTTCTTTGTATTATCTTTTGAGAATGTATAAGATACTCTTGTCTTTTTTAAACATTTTGGACAAATTAATTCTACGTTAGAAATATCTATAGGTCTTTCTTTCTCAATAATTTGACCTTTTTGTCCTTGTGCTTTTGGACGTAAATGTTTTTTAATGATAGCTACTTTTTCTACCACAATTTTGCCTTCATTTGGGATTGCTTTTAAAACCTTTCCTTTCTTATCTTTATAATTTCCAGCAATAATGATAACTTGATCTCCTTTTTTAATATTCATATTTTTATACTAATTCTTTAGTCATTGTTGATATCTTGTCAAAGCCTTGTTCTCTAACTTCCCTTGCTACTGGTCCTAATATTCTAGTTCCTTTTGGCTCTTTTGTTTTTGCATCTAATATAACAACAGCGTTATCGTCAAATCTGATATATGAACCATCCTTTCTTCTTTTTGGCTGTCTTTGTCTTATAATAACCGCTCTTACAACTTGATGTCTTTTAACAACCTTTCTAGGTTCTGCAGTTTTTACAGCACAAACTATGATATCCCCAACTTGAGCGTATCTTCTTCTTGTTCCTCCAATAGGCCTTATACATAAAACTGTCTTTGCCCCTGAATTATCTGCTACTTTTAATATTGTTTCTGGTTGTATCATATTTTTATATCTTTGAGATAACTTCCCATTTCTTATCTTTAGATATAGGAGCACATTCTCTAATTACTACAGTATCTCCTACTTTAAGTTCTAACTTCTCGTTATGGGCCTTATACTTCTTATGGCTTTTGTATCTTTTTAAATATTTTGGATGTTCTTTGATTGTTTCAACCTTAACTACAACAGTTTTCTGCATCTTATCTGAAACAATTTTTCCTGTTAATTCTCTTTTTGGCATATTATTTAGTATTTAATATAGTTAATATCTTTGCAATCTCTTTTCTTGTCTCTTTAACCTCCTTAATATTTTTTACTTTTGAAGTAGCCAAAGACATCCTTAATTCTTGCGCTTTCTTTCTATTCTCATCAAGACTCTTCATCAATTCCTCTCTATTCAATTTTTTTAATTCTTGAATTTTCATATCTCTTTTTTAACAAATTTAACTTTTACTGGAAGTTTATCTCCACACTTTTTAAAAGCTTCTTTAGCATCAGCTTCAGGTACTCCCTCAAGTTCAAATAAAACTCTTCCTGGTTTTATTACAGCAACATAATGATCTACACTACCTTTTCCTCCTCCCATAGGAACCTCTGCTCCTTTTCTTGTAATTGATTTATCTGGGAATACTCTAATCCACATCTTTCCTGTCTTTCTAACATATCTAATTAAAATTCTTCTACAAGCTTCTAATTGATTTGAAGTTAGCCAAGCAGGACCTTGAGCCTTAAGTCCATATGTACCGAAAGAAATAAGAGTTCCTGAATCACTAAACATTCTGTTTCTACTCCTTCCCTTCATTTGTTTTCTATATTTTGTCCTTTTTGGTATAAACATATTATTTATTATTTGTCAAATTTGTCTCCTTTATATAACCAAACCTTAATTCCAACCACTCCATAAGTACATACAGCGATATGTGATATATAATCAATGTCAGCTCTAATTGTATTTCTTGGAAGTCTACCTGCTTCAGCTCTTTCTGTTCTTGCGATTTGTACTCCATCAAGTCTTCCTGCTACTTGAACCTTAACTCCTTTTATTTCTTTATTAGTCATTGCCTTTTCTACGGCCTGTTTGATAGTCTTTCTAAAAGGTGTTCTTCTCTCAATCTTTTGACAAATCCATTCTGCAATTAATTTTGAAGAAGTCCAAGGGTTCTTAACTTCTTTAATTTCTAATTTTAATTTATTTTCTACTTCTAAAGCTTCCTTTTGAGTAAATTTCATCTCTTTAGCAATAATCTTTAAAAGTTCTTTATTTAATTTTTCCACTCCTTCACCACCTCTTCCAATTATTAATCCAGGTCTTGAAGTATGAATCAATACACTTGTCTTATTTGGAAGTCTATTTATTTCAATTTTTTCTACAGATAAATCTTTAAGTTTTTTATCTAAAAATCTTCTGATTATATAATCTTCTTTAAGAAGCTTTTTGAAATTATCATCATAAAAACCTCTAGACAACCAATCGTTTGTCTCTCTAATTCTAAATACTTTTGGGTGTACTTTGTGGCTCATTTTTCTTTGTCTTTATCTTTTTATCTTCGTCTTTAACTTTTTTAACAATTTTATCTAATTCGATTTCAAAATGTGAAGTTCTTTTATTAATTCTATTCGCTGTACCTCTCGCTCTTGGCATAATTCTTTTATATATCGCACCAGCATTAACAACCACTCTTGATATGTACAAGTCTTTAACTTCAACTCCATCAATATTTTTAGCATTAGCAGCAGCAGAATTCAATAGCTTTAACATTGGTTCAGATGTTTTCTTAAGAGTAAACTTCAAGATTGCTTGAGCTCTCTCAACTTTCTTTCCTCTTATCAAATCAGCAACTAATCTTCCCTTTCTTGGTGACACTCTAAAATTGTTTAACTTAGCTTTATACATATTTCTTATTTCTTATCAATTTCCTTTTGTAATTTACCACCATGTTTGATGAATTTTGTTGTAGGAGAAAATTCTCCTAACTTATGTCCTACCATATCCTCTTCAATCCTAACAACAATATGATCTTTTCCGTTATGTACACCAAAAGTGTAACCAATCATTTCAGGGATTATTGTTGAAGCTCTTGACCAAGTTTTAATAACAACGTTATCGCTTGGCTTAACATTAAGCATCTTCTTCATTAATTTTTCATCAATATATGGACCTTTTTTAAGACTTCTTGTCATATTTTTATTTTTTTACTCTCCTTTTAACGATTAATTTATTTGACCATTTTTGTCCTCTTGTTCTCACTCCTGAAGCATGTTTACCCCATGGAGTTTTTGGATATTTAAGTCCGATACCTGCTCTTCCTTCACCTCCTCCGTGTGGATGGTCGCAAGGATTCATAGCACTACCTCTTACTGTTGGTCTAATTCCCATTCTTCTTGATCTTCCAGCATTTCCTATTTTTTCAAATTTATGTTCGTGATTAGAAACAATTCCAATAGAAGCATAACAAGCCTCTTTAACTTTTCTAATTTCAGAAGAAGGCATCTTTAAAAGTACATATCCTTCGTCATGAGCCATAACAACTGCATTTGAACCTGCTGATCTTACAAACTTTCCTTTCTTTCCTGGTTCAAGTTCAACATTATATATTTCTGTTCCATCAGGTATATTTTTTAATTGCATTCTGTTACCAGTATTTACTTCTACTTTCTCTCCAGTTATTACTTTATCTCCTTCTTTCATTCCTTTTGGAGCTAAAACATATCTTTTTTCTCCGTCTTCATACTGCAGAAGTGCAATAAATGCAGTTCTATTTGGATCATATTCAAGTGATTTTACTTCGGCGACAATATTTTGTTTATTCTGACCAAAATCAATCATTCTATACATTTTTCTGGCCCCTCCACCAATATGTCTCACTGAAATTCTTCCGCTTGATCCTCTTCCTCCGGTTTTTTTAATTCTCAAAAGCAACGACTTTTCAGGTCTCTTATTCTTGGTTAAAATTTTTGTACTTTTTTTAACAGTTTTCATATTACTTTGATGTTAGATCAATTTGTTCTCCAGCTTTTACACGAACAATTGCCTTCTTAAATCCTGATCTAAAACCTTTAATCAATCCTCTTTTCTTTGGTTTTTTAGGAACATTAATAATTCTTACCAATTCTACGTGAACATTATACTTTCTTTCTATAAAATCCTTAACTTCAATTTTGTTGAATCTCTTATCAATTTCAAAAGTGTAAAAATTACTTTCTGCTAAAAATGAAGCTTTTTCGGTAATACAAGGCTTCTTAATCATATTAAAATGTTCAGAAACGATCACACTATCCTTCTTTGCTACACTTTTAACCTTTGTCTCTTTTACTAATTCTTTTTTTGCCATATTATTTTTCACTTAAGAATGTTTCCTTTATCTTTTCTACCGCTTTTTCAGTAGTTACTAAATATTTGTGATTCATTAAATCTAAACAATTTAAATCCTTGGCTTGAATTGTTGTAACCTTAGGAAGATTTCTTGCTGATTTAATTACGTTATCGTTTAACTCATCTAAAGCAATCAAAATAGATCCCTTTAAACCTAAACTATCTATCATTTCCTTAAAAGCTCTTGTTTTTATTTCTGTAATATCAAATGAATCAACAATAATAAGACTATCACTTTTTAGTTTATCTGACAATACCATAAAAAGAGCCTTTCTTTTCATTTTCTTAGGAACATCTTTTTTGTAATTTCTTTCATTGCTAGGACCAAAAGTAACTCCTCCTCCAATCCATAAAGGTGATCTGATAGAACCATGTCTAGCTTTACCTGTACCTTTTTGTCTCCAAGGCTTCTTTCCACTACCAGAAACTTCCGCTCTTGTTTTTGTGTGTGCTAAAACTTGTCTTCTGTTTGACATTTGAGAAGTTACAATTTGATGAACTAAATTAGAGTTCATAGGAACTTCAAAAATTTCCTTATCCAATATTTTTTTAATTTCTGTATTAGTTAAAGTTTTCATACTCCTTATCCTCTAATTTCTATTAATGTGCCTCTTCTTCCTGGAATAGCTCCTTTAATAGCTAAGATATTTCTATCTTTATCTACTGTTCTTATTTCTAAATTCTTTAAAGTAACTCTTTTTGAACCTGTTCTTCCAGGCATCTTTCTTCCTTTTACAACTCTTGATGGAATACTGTATCCAACAGAACCAATTGTTCTGTGTTCATGCTTTACTCCATGAGTAGCACTCTTTCCGTGGAAACCCCATCTCTTAACTCCTCCTTGGAATCCTTTTCCTTTTGAAATACTAGATACTTTCACAAGATCGCCCTCTTCAAAAATAGTAACGTCTATATCGTCTCCAATGTTCTTAGTTTTTTCTTCTCCTCTAAATTCTTTCAAATATCTGTAAGGTTTTGTTTTAATTGATTTTGTAATCTTTTTCTCTTTCAATTCTTCAAAACCAATTTGTACTGCCTCGTAACCATTCTTTTCTACCGTTTTAAGATCTAATATCTTACATGGACCAGCCAAAACTAAAGTCACTGGAATTACTTTTCCTTCTGCATCAAACATCTGTGTCATTTCAATTTTTTTCGCTAATATATATTTCATATTTATTTTCAATAAAAAATCTGAACACTAGTCCAGGATTTTATTAGACCAGTTCATCAATCAATTCTATACTTTATAATACACTTTTGATTTCAGTGTCAACACCAGCAGGTAGTGTTAATGTTTTTAATGCATCAACTACCTTTTGGTTCGGATTTAAAATGTCAATCAATCTTTTATGAATTCTCATTTCGTATTGTTCTCTTGCTGATTTATGAACAAAGGTTGATCTGTTTACCGTAAACTTACTAAGTTCAATTGGTAATGGTACAGGACCAGAAACCTGAGCCCCGCACCTTAATACCATATCAACTATTTGTTCTGCACTTTTATCAATCACTTTGTGATCATATGCTCTCAATTTAATCCTTAACTTTGAAATTACTTCAGTCTTTTCAGTTGTTTTTTCTTTTACTGACATTTTATAAAAGTGTTTATTTAATAATCTTTGTAATTATTCCTGCACCAACAGTCTTTCCTCCTTCTCTTATCGCAAATCCTTGTTTTTCTTCTAAAGCTACTGGTACGATTAAGTTAACATTAAAAGTTACAGTGTCTCCTGGCATAACCATTTCTACACCTTCTTGTAATGTAACGTCTCCTGTAACATCTGCTGTTCTAATAAAGAACTGTGGTTTATATCCTTTAAAGAAAGGAGTATGTCTTCCACCTTCGTCTTTTGTCAAAACATAGATTTGTGCTTCAAATTCTGTATGAGGAGTGATTGATCCTGGTTTAGCAATAACTTGCCCTCTTTCAATATCTTCTTTCTTTAAACCTCTTAATAAAACACCAACGTTATCTCCTGCTGTTCCTTCGTCTAAGAATTTTCTGAACATCTCTATAGATACTACTGTTGATTTTTGAGTTGGTCTAATTCCAACAACTTCAATCTCTTCGTTTGGATGAACAGCACCTCTTTCAATTCTACCTGTTGCTACTGTTCCTCTTCCTTCAATAGTGAAAACATCTTCAATTGCCATCAAAAATGGTTTTTCTGTATCTCTTACTGGTTCTGGAACATATTCATCAACTGTAGCCATTAACTCTAAAACTTTCTTTACATTTTCATCATCAACAGAGCTTGCTTCAAGAGCTTTTAAGGCTGAACCTCTAATAATTGGAGTTGTATCTCCTGGGAACTTATATTTCTTTAAAAGTTCTCTAATTTCATCTTCTACTAAATCAAGCATTTCTGGGTCGTCCACCATATCACATTTGTTTAAGAAAACAACGATTGATGGTAATCCTACTTGCTTAGCTAAAAGAATGTGCTCTCTTGTTTGAGGCATAGGACCATCTGGAGCAGAAACTACTAAAATAGCACCGTCCATCTGAGCGGCACCTGTAATCATATTTTTAATATAGTCAGCATGTCCTGGACAATCAATATGAGCATAATGTCTCTTTTCTGTTTGATATTCTAAGTGAGAAATGTTAATAGTAACACCTCTTTGCTTTTCTTCTGGAGCTGAGTCGATTTGATCAACTCCTCTGTCATCAGCTACTTGTCCAGCTAAATTCAATGAGTGCAAAATAGCGGCGCTCAATGTAGTTTTACCGTGGTCAACGTGACCAATAGTACCGATGTTTAAATGTGGTTTTGTTCTTTCAAATTTTTCTGCCATAATTTTATATTTAATATTTAATACTGATTGCTAGGCAATCTATATTAATAGTTAATAATGAATAATATTAATTTAATATAACAATAATTATTTTACCTATTTTTGGCTAAAAGTCAATAGCTGATTAAAATGGTAAATCTTCTAACTTTAAACCTTCGTTTTTATCTTCGTCGTCTTCTTCTAAGACTACTTCATCCTTAGTAGTATATCTTGAAACAATATATGTTTTATTATCTTCAAGGATAACCACCTTTCCATCTCTGTCTACTATTTTTTTAATATCTTTAAAATCCATATTATCTTCTTTTTCCTTCAATAATTTCTTGCGAAATATTGCCAGGAACTTTTTCATAATTACTGAATTCCATTGTAAAGGTTCCTCTTCCTTCGGTTAAAGAACGAAGACCTGTTGCGTATCCAAATGTTTCTGATAATGGAACTTTTGCGTAAATTACTTTTAATCCAAATCTGTCTTCTGTTTGATCTATTTGACCTCTTCTTGATGATAAATCTCCAATAACATCTCCAAGGAAACTATCTGGGATTACCACCTCCATCTTCATTATTGGCTCTAAAATATGTGGATTTGCTTTTTTAGCTGCTTCAATTAAAGCTTGAGCTCCTGCGATCTTGAAGGCAATTTCAGAAGAATCAACTTCATGGAAAGATCCATCATATAAGGTTGCTTTAACATCAATTAAATTGTATCCAGCAACAACTCCTTTCTCTAAAGCCTCCTTTATACCTTTCTGAACAGCAGGAATATATTCTCTTGGAACTACTCCTCCTTTAATTTCATCAACAAATTCAAATCCTTTTCCTCTCTCTAATGGCTCAATTCTAATTTTAACGTGTCCGTATTGTCCTCTACCTCCTGATTGTTTAACATACTTATATTCTGCTTCAGAATTGCTCTCAATAGCTTCTCTATAAGCAACTTGAGGTCTTCCAACGTTAGCTTCAACTCCAAATTCTCTTCTCATTCTATCAACAAGAATATCCAAATGTAATTCACCCATTCCAGCAATAATAGTCTCTCCTGAATCTTCATCAGTTTTTACTCTAAAGGTTGGATCTTCTTCTTGAAGTTTCTTTAATGAAGCTCCCATTTTTTCTTGATCTCCTTTTGTCTTTGGTTCAATCTTAATATGAATAACTGGTTCAGGGAAAGTAATCTTCTCTAAAATAATAGGGTGATCTTCATCACATAATGTATCTCCTGTTGTGGTCTTTTTAAGAGCAACGGTAGCACAAATATCTCCAGCAAAAACTTCTTCCACTTCTTCTCTTTGGTTAGCGTGCATTCTTAAAATTCTTCCTAATCTTTCTTTTTCTCTTGTTACTGGATTTAAAAGATAACCTCCTTTTTTAAAGGTTCCTGAATAAACTCTTAAATAAGTTAATGTTCCTACAAAAGGATCTGTAGCGATTTTAAAAGCTAAAGCCGCAAAAGGTTCTTCATCAGTAGAATGTCTTACTAATATTTTAGTTTCATCTTTAGGATCAATACCTTCAACTGGTGGAACTTCTACTGGAGATGGTAAGTAAGATACTACTGCATCTAGAAGTAATTGTACTCCTTTGTTTTTAAGAGCAGTTCCGCAAAGTACTGGAACAAGCTTATAATCAATAGTTGACTTTCTTAAAGCCTTTTTAATTTCATCCACTCCTAATTCCTCTCCTTCTAAATATTTTTCCATAAGTCCCTCATCTTCTGCAGCTACCTTTTCAAGCATCTTTCCTCTCCATTCTTCAGCTTTTGGTCTAAATTCTTCTGGAATATCAATTATTTTTACATCGTTACCACCTTCTCCTTCAAATTTATAAGCCTTCATTTCAATTAAATCAATTACTCCATCCATTTGAGCCTCTTCTCCAAGTGGAAATTCTATTGCTACGGCATTTTTAGTTAATTTTTCATGAATAGTTTTTACTGCATATTCAAATGAAGCTCCAACTCTATCTAATTTGTTTATAAAACAAATTCTAGGAACATGATATTTATCTGCCTGTCTCCAAACAGTTTCAGACTGAGCTTCTACTCCAGAAACTCCATCAAAAACAACAACCGCTCCATCAAGAACTCTTAAAGATCTTTGTACTTCTGCGGTAAAATCAATATGTCCAGGAGTATCGATTAAGTTAATTCTATGTTCATTTGTTTTGTCACCTGTTAAATATCCTTTTGGAGTCCAAAAACAAGTTGTTGCTGCAGAACAAATAGTAATTCCTCTTTCTCTTTCTTGCTCCATCCAATCCATTTGAGATTCTCCTGTGTGAGTTTCTCCGAGCTTATGAGAAATTCCTGTGTAGTACAAAATACGCTCAGACACAGTAGTTTTTCCAGCATCAATATGAGCGATGATTCCGATATTTCTATATTTTTCTATTGGATATTTTCTAGGCATATATTAAAATTTATTTTCTAAAAAAAGAAACTGTCTTGGTTAAATTAACAGTTTCTCTTAACTTATTATTTGTTACCAAGCAAAGTGTGCAAATGCTCTGTTAGCTTCAGCCATTCTGTGTGTATCTTCTTTCTTCTTAACTGAATTACCTCTATTTTCAGAAGCCTCTATCAATTCATCTCCTAATTTTTGAGACATTGGCTTTCCTTTTTTTGATCTTGAAGTTTTAATAATCCACTTCATTGCTAAACTTAATTTTCTGTCTCCTTTAACTTCAACTGGTACTTGGTATGTTGCTCCACCGACTCTTCTTGGTTTAATCTCCAAAAGAGGTGAAACATTTTCAATCGCTTTCAAGAATACATCTAAAGCGTCTTGCTTGGTTTGTTTTTCAATATACTCAAATGAGTTATAAATAATTCTCAACGCTGTTTTTTTCTTTCCATTCCACATTAATTGATTAGCAAACTTAGCTACGATAAAGTTATCGTATTTCATATCTGGTTCTACTATTTTTTTCTCAAATTTTTTTGCCATAATTTTTTATTGTGATTATTTCTGAGGCTTCTTAGCACCATATTTACTTCTCTTTTTCTTTCTCTCAACTGAAGAGCAATCTAAAACTCCTCTTACAATATGATATCTTACTCCTGGTAAATCTTTTACTCTGCCACCTCTAAGCATTACGATTGAATGCTCTTGAAGAGTGTGTCCTTCTCCAGGAATATATGCAGTAACTTCCATTCCGTTTGATAACTTAACTCTCGCTACTTTTCTCAAAGCAGAGTTAGGCTTCTTTGGTGTTGTTGTAAAAACCTTAATACAAACTCCTTTTTTAAAAGGTGAAAAGTATTCAGTTGATCTGTTTTTAACTGGATTAAAACCAACCCTCATCGCTGGAGTGCCTGTCTTTCTTTTAATAATCTTTCTTCCTTTTTTAATTAATTGATTAATTGTTGACATAAAATCTTCCTTACAATAAAAATAATCAGCAATATTTGCTTATAGACATAAATTAACAGAACTATAATAAATTGTCAAGCAAAATAAAATCAACATTTTTCCATAAAAAAAGAGCTAGACTAAACCGACTCTTATTTTTCTTCTAAAAACATAATGTCTTTTAAAAAAAACGACGTTCCTACCCCAGAAACAACCTCTACATTTGCTCTAACATCAATCAAACTGAAAGTATCTTTAAAGTTTGAAAAAACAACTTCTTTTATAGGAAAAGGTGTTTTTTCCACATCTTTTTCAGGAACTCCTGTCGTATCTAAACAACAAAATCCTTTACCTTTAGTTGAAATAATTGCTGAGTATAGACTAAAATAATGCTCTGGAGAATCTTTCAACACAATCAAAAAATTTTTCTTTAATCGCGTTTCAATGTACCACTTTTGCATTTTGAATGCCTCTTTTACTAGTTAAGAATGATAGCTCTAATTTTTTAATTGTCAAGATAATTGGCGACCTCAACCGGATTTGAACCGGTGTTACCAGGATGAGAACCTGGCGTCCTAAGCCACTAGACGATGAGGCCATGCTCTTTCAATAGCATATTTTTTTTTATTTGTCATCTTCTACGCTATAATCAAAAGGAATCTTATAATAATCTAAAATATATTTAGAAATTTCTCTAAACGTAGGAGCTGCTGAATATTCTGAAGTTGTTGTTGAAGGACTGTCTAATTTTACAAGCACAACAAACTTTGGATTATATGCAGGAGCATATCCAATAAAAGATTGCCATGTTTTATCAGAATAACCAGATTTATTTTCTCCAAGAGAACTATATGGAATTTGAGAAGTTCCAGATTTACCAGCGATATAATATCCCTCTATCTTAGCTCTTTTGCTATAAGAACCATCAACTACACTTACAAGCATTTTTGTTAAATCAGTTGAGGTTTTAAGAGAAATTACATCTTCTTTTTCTACTTCTGTTTCAAATGTTTTTTCCCCATCATCACTTTGAACTTTTTTAACTATATTAAGTTTAATCAAATCTCCTCCGTTAGCAATAGCACAATAAGCTTTAACCATATGCATTGGAGTTAATAATACTCCTTGTCCAAAAGAAGCATTTCCTAAAGAAACTTCAATATTATATTCTAAAGCTTCATTAAGATTTTTGTTAGCATAATAAGTACTTGGAAAATCTATATTTGTATCATTAAAAAAACCAAATCTTTTTACGTAATCTAAAAAATTTTTATGCCCTAATTTTTCTTCAACGAAAATCATTCCCGTATTAATAGAATTTTCAAGTATTTGAGCCATTGTTGATAAACCATAAGCTCTTTCTTTATAATTACAAACTTTGTAGTCTTTATATTGCTTACATCCGTATTTATCATCAAAAGTGGTTTCTGGAGTAACACTATTTTCATTTAAAGCTGCTGCCATTGTTATTGGCTTAAAAATAGATCCTGGCTCAAATAAAAGTTGAGTAGCACTATTTTGATAAATAGAATAATCTTCAACCTTATTGTAATCATTTAAATCAAATCTAGGAGATTGGGCCAAAGCTAGAATTTCTCCTGTATAAGGATCGGCTACAATAATCGTTCCCGATTTTGCTTCATATGTTTTTATAGCGTTATCTAATATTTTTTCAGCCTTAAATTGAATATTGTAATCAATAGTTAGATAAACATCTGCCCCATCACTAGTTGCTTCATCTGAATTAAATAAAAATCCCCAAGGATTGGTTGATTTTTTAACAACTTTAGTTTTTCCAGAGAGAACATCATTGTAATAACCCTCTATTCCATATTGCCCCTCATTTTCGTTGTTAATAAATCCTGAAAGTTGAGCGGCAAAATCTTTTCCAGGATAAACTCTTTTAGTTTCTTTACCAATATATATTCCCTTATAATCTAATTCTAAGATTGAGGAAACTTCTTCTTCTGTCAAATCTTTCTTTACTACTTGATAAAAACTTCCAGAGACTCTACTTTTTTCTAAAATATCTTCCTTATTAACACCTACTATTAAAAACAACTTTTCTGCAATTTCCTCTTCAAAAACATCTTCTATTTCTTCTGGAGATAAAAAAAGATAAGGATACTCTTGAGTCAAAGCTAGTGTATTTACCTCATCTTTAAAATATATATCACCTCTTTTTCCAACCACTTCTTGAACAATGTTTTGTTGCCCCTTAGCTAAAGCCTTATATCGATCCCCTTTTTCTATCTGAAGATAATAAAGGCGCCCTATAAGAATAGTGCATAATATAAGTAAAACTATAAGCACAAAATTAACTCTAATATTGCTCATATTTTATCTAGAAGCGATATCTCCATTAGAAGAGACCATAATATATTCAAACTTTCCAACTTGTTCAAAGCCTTGCTCTAAAATCTTATCCTCAAAATTATCTAAAGCAGTGCTTTGTGATAACGACACTCTTAATGTTGCAATTTCTTTCTTGATCGCTTTGTTTTCAGATTGAATCAAGCCAATAGAATAACTTTTTGTAGAAACATCTGTTACTTCATAAATAGTTAGTCCTAAGAGTAAAGAAAAAGCTAATATTGATAATCCAGAAAATAATTTTGTGTGTCGTTGCATTTTTTTATTTTTTAATTATTATTCTTAATTTTGCGGATCTTGATCTAGGATTTTGTTTGATTTCCTCAATTGTAGGAACGATTGGTTTCTTGTTCACGATCTCTAGACAAGTTTTGTTCTCTTTTATAAATTGTTTTACGATTCTATCTTCCCCTGAATGGAAGGAAATTACTGCTAATCTCCCTCCTTTTTTAAGTATTTCTAGAGCTTGAGGAAGAACCTTCCTCAAGTTTTCAAGCTCTTTATTTGCTTCTATTCTGAAAGCTTGAAATATTTTTGGGTAAGAGTGGGTATTTTGAGCCAGTACGACTTTTATAATATTGATTAAATCAAAAGTTGTTTTAATTGGTTTCTCTTTTCTCTGTTTCAAAATAGCTTCAGCTATTTTTCTGGCTTTTTTCTCTTCTCCATAATCTCTTAATACTCTTTCTAATTCCTCTTTTGGATAATTATTTAAAATATCTTCTACGGGTATTCCTTCTTTGCTAAAAAGCATATTTAATGGTTCATCTTTTTGAAAAGTGAACCCTCTATTACTTTCATCTATGTGCCAAGAAGACATCCCTACATCAAGCAATATTCCACTTACATCATTAAAATTATTCTTAAAAACAATATTTTTAAGATTAACGTATGAATCGTTAACTAAAAACACTCTTTTGTTTTTATCAAACTTCTCTTTTGCTTTTTTAAAAATACTCTCGTCTATCTCTATTCCTAAAACTTTTCCTTTGGGTTTAATCTCTTCTAAAATAACTTCTGAATGTCCTCCTAAGTGAAAAGTTCCATCTATAAAATTATCATTTTCACTAAGAGCTAATCCTTCAATTACTTCTTTAAGTAAAACTGGTACGTGCATATTATATTTCAAATTCTTTTAATCCTTCGGCAATATCTCCTATATTCTTCGCGTTGCTATTATTATATTTAACCCATTTATCTTCATCCCAAATTTCAATTCTGCTATAAAGTCCAGCAACAACTACTTTTTTATCTAAACCAGCATATTCTTTTAAATAATCTGGGATTAAAACTCTTCCAGCGGAATCGATTGAAACGTCCATCGCTCCTGCAAGCATTACTCTTGAAAAACTTCTTGCATTTGATTGAGAAAAAGGAAGTTTAGCTAATTTCTCAGCTAAATCCTTCCATTCCTTTTCAGAATATAAAAACAAACATCCATCAATTCCTCTTGTGACTATTGCCTTACTGCCTAATTCTTTTCTAAACTTTGAAGGCATTGTAAGTCTTTTCTTCTCGTCTAAGTTGTATTTATATTCTCCGATTAACATTTTTACCACTTTTACCCACTTATTTACACTACAGTGACATTTTACCCCACTTATTTATTCTTGTCAACCACTAAAAAACCCTTGCAATTGCAAGGGTTTAAAAAATGACCTTTTTTAATTTTGGGCTAATTGTCCGATCCTTTCATTATATTCATCTTCTGTTAATTCTCCATAGGCTAAAAGCGAGTTTAATCCTATAATATAATTTCTTTTTATCTGATAAGCCGACAACAAACTGTTATATACTCTAATCTCATCTATATTTCCTTTTAAGTAACCACCACCATCTCCCCCATAAATAGTTCTATTTCCGACACGGAAAACACCTGTCAAATAAGATCCACTTAAGATTCCATAAGCTGGTGAAGACGTATTTATTTTTTGCCCATTAACATAAGCATCAAAAGATGTCCCATTGCCAGCAAAAACTAAGTGGTAATAGGTATCTCTTTTAATTGCATAACTCTGAGTTCCATAAACAGAGACAGAACCGATTCTTGAAGCAAAAATAAGAACATTGTTGTTTGCATAACGGAAAATCCCCATTCCATAACTAGTATTAGTACTAAGCATAGCAATAGTGCCATTAATCCAAGTAAAAGAAGATGGGATTTTAAGCCAAAGTTCTATTACAATTGGTTTTGTATAATCAGTTAACTTGGTATCACCCAATAAATAATCATCCACTCCATCAAATTGAAGACATCCTCCTAAAACACATTCATCACCAGACCTCCACCCAGAATTAGTATCAAAATTAAAATAATTTAAAGTTCCGTTTTTTGAGCCCCAAAGATCTGAAGCGACCGAACCAGACGATTCGTTTAAATTCCACTCTAAAACCCCAGAGTCTAAAGAGTGTTCTTTTTCTATCTTATTAGAAAAAGAAATGCTTTTAGCCCTATTTGCTTCTTCAATATAAGAAGAAGTTGCAGTAATAATCACTCCAACAAGCAATCCAATAATAACAATGATTACAAGCATTTCTATTAATGTAAAAGATTTATTCTTCATAATTTCTTTTTTCAACA
>JAQVZN010000046.1 GCA_028708155.1 Minisyncoccota bacterium
AAATTAACATCTTTATCTATATTTTTCAATTAAGCTTCCTTAATTCTCCTGTCCCAATAATATTTTCTCTTTGCCTTATAATCTCTTCAAGATCCCAATCGTTTACAAAAGCTTCTAAAAATAAAATGGCATCTCCGTGACTTACAATCAAAATATTCTTACCTTCGTTAATACTCTCAATATCATTTATACATTCTTCTACTCTTTCTTTTAAGTCTCCCCAGCTTTCTCCGTTTAAAGGGCGATCATTCAATCTGTTTTTATCAGTATAAAAATCTAAAGCATCTTTTTTAGGTCCACTTGCGAAAATACCCCAATTTAAATCTCTCAATCTTTCATCGTAAACAATCCTTTCAATTCCGATAATAGAGGAAACAATTTCTGCAGTCTGCCTTGTTCTTAAAATATCTGAAGAATAAATTAAATCAATTCCTTTGTCTAAAAGTTTAGTTCCAGATATTGTGACTTGTTCAATTCCTACACTATCAAGCTCACAAGGAATATCATCTTCAGGCCATCCATAACAAATATCTTTTAATTCTGTTTGATGAATATTTCTTCCATGTCTTAATAAGTAATATGTATTTTTAAGATTTTTCATAAATGTTATTACATCTTTTCTGGAGAAGAAATTCCCATAATAAAAAGAATGTTATTTAAAGCAAACTTAGAAGCTAATGTTAGTTCAATTCTTGCTTGGCTTATTTTTTTATCTTCGGTTATAATTTTACAATCATTATAAAATTTATGAAAAGCTGCTGCTAATTCTAAAGCATACTGAGGAAGTCTATGTACTCCATAATCTTTTGCTGTATCTTCAATAATTTCTTCAAATCTTAAAATTTCTTTAATTAAATTAAGCTCCGCTTCTTCTTTTAAAAGATGAGCGTATCTTGCTTTTTTAATTTTTGTAATATTTACATTAGAGTTTAAAAGAACACTACATATTCTTGCATGAGCATATTTTACGTAATAAACAGGATTCTTATCAGATTCTTCTAACGCTAATTCTAAATTAAAATGCAAATGAGTGTTAGCTGATTTTTGTAAGAAGAAAAATCTAACAACATCAACAGGAACATCATTTAAAAGATCATCCATTGTAATATATGTTCCTAATCTTTTAGACATTTTTACTTGCTCTCCATTTTGTTCTATGGTTACAAATTGCAAAAGAATAGTATCAAGTTTGTCCTTATATCCTAAAGCTTCTATTCCGGCTTCAAGCCCCTTAACATCTCCTGCGTGATCTGCTCCCCAAACATTAATTACTTTATTAAACTTTTTGTCTTTAAACTTATATTCATGATAAGCAATATCTCCAGCAAGATAAGTAGCTTTCCCGTCAGTCTTTACTAAAACTCTATCTCTATTATCTCCAAACTCTTTAGCTTTAAAAAATATAGCCCCCTCACTTTCATAAGTTAAGTTATTCTTTTTTAAAAATTCTAAAACCTTATCTACTCTTTTATTTTCATAAAGCCAACTCTCTGAAAACCATTCATCGTAAAAAATATTCATTTTTTCTACCGTTGCTTTTATAACTTCTTTTAAAATAATATATGAAGCCCATTTACCTATTTTATAAGGATCAGTTTCCTTATCAAGTCTATTATGTAAAAAATCAATATACTCTCCTTGATATTTTGCCTCATCATCCTTTAAAACAGAGTGTCCTAAAGTTTTTATCTGATTTCCATAATCATTAATATAATAAGCTTTTTCTGTTGTAAAACCAGCTTTTATAAAAACATTAGCTAACGTATCTCCAAAAGGACCACCTCTAGCATTCCCAACCGTTAAAGGACCTGTCGGATTAGCAGAAACAAATTCTACTTGAATTTTTTTTCCTTTTCCTAATTCTAAATTTCCAAAAGATTCTCTTTTTCTTAAAACTTCATCAACTAATTTTTCTAAACTCTTATGGTTTAAAAAAATATTAATAAACCCTGGGGGTAAAACTTCTACTTTTTCAAAAAATTTCTTTCCTTCTTTTTCTAGTCTTTGTTTTATCTTTTCAGCGACTTCCATTGGATTAACTTTTTCTTTTTTTCCAATTTCAAGAGCAACACTTAAAGAATAATCTCCATGTGCTTTCTCTTTTGATTTTAATACTTGAAAATCAAAACCTTCAAAACCTTCTTTTTTGAGAGAAATTTTAGCAATCTTTTGTACTTCGTTTCTTATAAGCATAATTATACCCTATATCATTTTTATATAAAATTAAAGAGTTAAACTCTTTTTTAAATTATAGCACAATTGGAGCTGTTTTCAATATTAATTCTTTACTATAAATCATTAATAATATAATATAAAAATATGCCAGTTTTAGCAGAAAACAGAAAACTTAAATTTGAGTACGAAATCCTAGAAACTTTTGAAGCAGGAATTGAACTTATGGGTTTTGAAGTTAAAAGCCTCAAGAAAAAAGGAGGCGTTAATTTGGCTGCAACATATGTCATAATTCAAAAAAACAAAAAAGGACAAAATGAAGCTTTTTGGATCGGAGCTAAAATTATACCTTACCAACCTAGCAACCTATATATTGAATATAATCCTCAAAGAGACAGAAAGCTTCTTCTTAAAAAAAAGGAAATTGAGTATTTGGCACATAAGGCTGAAGAAAAAGGCTTGACTTTAATGCCAGTTATACTCTATACTAAGAGAAGCTTCATAAAGATGGAGCTTGCTCTTGTTCGTGGTAAAAAAAGCCATGACAAAAGAGAATCTATTAAAAAAAGAGAAATCGACCGAAGAATTAATAGCGAATTAAAACTAAGGGGGTGATTTGCTTCGACAGTAATTTGACAAAAATATGCAAGTTGAGTTCTTGTTCTCATTAAAAGCAAGAAACAAAAATAACTGGAAACATATTCAGTGAAAAAGAGTTAGCATTAGCATAACTCCATCCAATCTGAGGATTCTCACTAGGCAGAAACTGGGTGTCATTTTTTGTGAGAGTAGGTAATGTTATTGATTTAGGTAATATTATTGAAACAAACACTAAATCTAGTATTAAAGCTTTTTTCTAAATTATTACTTTAATATAAAACAACAATTTAGAATAAACTTGTAGATATGTTTTTGAAAATAATTTCTGGACGTGAGTTCAAAACTCGCCACCTCCACCAATAAATGAGTAAACCATTAATCAATCAACAAATTAGATCGAGAGAGGTCAGAATAGTAGACGAAAAAGGGATGCAACTTGGAGTTATTTCTCTAAGAGAAGCACTTACTATGGCCGAAGAAAGAAATTTAGACTTAATTCAGGTAACAGAAAAAGTTGACCCGCCAGTATGTAAGATTGGTGATTATGGAAAATATCTTTATTCCCTAAAGAAAAAAGATAAAGGTGTTAAAGTTAAAACCGGAGAATTAAAAAACGTTAGATTGTCTTTTAATATCTCTGATAATGATCTTAACACTCGAGCAAATAATGCGATTAAGTTTTTAAAAAATAAAGAAAAGGTAAGAATTGAACTTATTCTAAGAGGAAGAGAGAAGGGATTAGATCAAGTTGGAAAAGAAAAGATCAAAAAACTTATTGAATTTATTGAAAAACAAGAAATTGAAATTAAAATTGAAAAAGAATTAAAAAGAGAGCCACGAGGCCTCAGCATGATAATATCAAAGAAATAAAGGTTATGAAAACATATAAGCAAAAAACAAGAAAATCTATTAGTAAAAGATTTAAAGTCACAAAAAGTGGTAAGGTTTTAAGAATGCCTAGTGGACAAGACCATCTTTTATCTAAACAAACTTCAAGCAAAAGAAGAAGACTTAGAAAATTAGTAGAAGTTTCTGCTGGAGAGTCAAAAAAGATTAAAAAACTATTAAAGATATAAAAATATGGTAAGAGTTAAAGGAGGTGTACAAACTCAAAAAAGAAAAGGAAAACTAATTAAACAAGCAAAAGGTTTTAGATGGACAAGAAATAATTGTTTTGTTGCTGCAAAACAAGCTTTAATGAAAGCTTGGGAATATGCATACAGAGACAGAAAAACTAGAAAAAGAGAAAAAAGACAATTATGGCAAATTCAAATCGGAGCTGCTTGTAGAGAAAAAGGTATTTCATACAGTAAATTCATGGGAGCTTT
>JAQVZN010000047.1 GCA_028708155.1 Minisyncoccota bacterium
ACTTCTTGTTTTGGTTCAACTCTCAATTCAGCTCTTAAAATAGAATCTATAATCATCTTATCTATAGTAACAATTAAATCATTGTACATTATTTTCCCCTCCTTTTTGTATTCTATAAGAGGATCTCTTTGTCCATAAGCTCTAATTCTTACTGAGTCTCTTAAACTTTCCATATTTTCAAGATGCTCTGTCCACATTGTATCAATAACTCTTAAGGCGGCAATTCTTTCTATTTGCTTCATATTTTCTTCGCCAACACTGTTTACTTTAGCTAAATATTCCTCCTTACTTTTTCCTATTTTATCTACCTTTAGAAGCATTAATTCTCTTAAATTTCCCTCCTCAGCTCTTTTTAAAATATCATCTCTTTCTTCGTAAATTTTCGCTCTTTGAATATTTAAAACATCGTCATACTCTAAAGTATGTTTTCTTGAATCAAAATGCATTCCTTCAATTTTAGATTGAGCTGACTCCACACTTTTTGAGATAAGAGAATTATCGATTGGCATATCGTCAGGAATATTAAGTTTTTCCATAATAGGAAGCATTCTATCTCCTCCAAAAATTCTAATTAAATCATCTTCTAAAGATAAATAAAATTCTGAACATCCTTCATCTCCCTGTCTTCCCGCTCTTCCTCTAAGCTGGTTATCAATTCTTCTAGCTTCATGTCTTTCTGTTCCAATAACATAAAGTCCGCCAAGTTTTTTAATCTCTTCGGCTTCTTTCTGATCGGTAGGATTTCCTCCAAGAATAATATCAACTCCACGACCAGCCATGTTAGTAGCAACTGTAACAGCTTTCATTCTTCCTGCTTGAGCAATAATCTCTCCCTCTCTTTCATGGTTTTTCGCATTTAAAATAGTATGAGGAATTCCTTCTCTTTCTAAAAGTTTCCCTAAATACTCATTTTTATCAATTGAAGTAGTTCCCACAAGAACAGGCTCACCTGCCTCATATTTTTCTTTTATTTTTTGAGCCACTGCTTCAAATTTAGCTTTTTCTGTTTTATAAATTTTATCTTTTAGATCTATTCTAATGTTCTTTTTATTTGTTGGGACAACGATTACGTCTAAATGGTACACTTTATCAAATTCTTCAGCTGAAGTTACCGCTGTTCCTGTCATTCCGGCAAGTTTATCATAAATTCTAAAATAATTTTGAAAAGTAATAGAAGCTAAGGTAATTGATTCTGGATTAACTTTTACCCCTTCTTTAGCTTCAATCGCTTGATGAAGACCTCCTGACCATCTTCTTCCTGGCATAAGTCTTCCTGTAAAAGTATCAACAATGATAATCTCACCATCTTTAACTACATAGTCCTTATCTTTACTAAAAAGAACATTTGCTTTTAAAGCTTGCTCTAAATGATGTAGATATTTTACTCCTCTTTCGTTGTAAATATCCCCAGCTCCTAAAATTTCTTCAATCTTATTTATTCCTCCTTCAGTCAAAGTAACCGCTTTTAATTTTTCATCCACTTCATAATCAGTTTCTTTATTTAATCTAGGAATAATTTTAGCAAATTCCATATACCAAGAAGATGATTCTGCGTCTGGCGCAGAAATAATTAAAGGAGTCCTAGCTTCATCTATTAAAACCGAGTCAACTTCATCAACAATAACATAATTTAAAGGTCTCTGAGCCTTGTCTTTTATATCAAAAGCCATATTATCTCTTAAATAATCAAAGCCAAGTTCATTATTAGTAGTATAGGTAATATCTGCCAAATAAGCTTCTTTTCTTGAGCAAGGCTTTAAGTAATCTTCAACAACTTTAAATCCTCCTAAAGCATCTCTTACTTCATCACTTTCATCCTCCTTTTTAAAATTTTTATCATAAATAAAAGATTGTTCGTGATTCAAACAAGAAACCGTCAATCCTAAATAATCGTAAATTTGACCCATCCAAACCATGTGCATTCTTGCTAAATAATCATTAACCGTAACTAAATGCACCCCTTTTCCTGAAAGAGCATTTAAATAAAGAGGTAATGTTGCTGTTAAAGTCTTACCTTCTCCTGTTTTCATCTCTGCTATCTTTCCTTGATGTAAAACAATTCCTCCAATAAGTTGAACTTTAAAATGTCTTTGCTTGATAGTTCTACTAGCCGCCTCTCTCAATAAAGCGAAGGCTTCTACTAATAAATCATCTAAAGTTTCTCCACTCGCAATTCTTTCTTTAAACTCTTGCGTTTTTTTAGGAAAATCTTCTTTATCAAGCTTTGAAAAATCTTCGCCTAAATCGTCTATACTTTTAAGTAATGGATCAAGACTTTTAATATATTTTTCATTTGCGTCACCAAAAATTTTAGTTAAATTAAACATAGATTTATTATATACAAAACAAATAAATAATCAATGAAGATTATTTTGTTTTGTAAAATTTAGGAATAACCATAGAAGACAAAAACATTTCTGGAGAGTAATATTTTAAGTCTTTAGCTTCTTTAAATTGTTTGAACCTAGTCATTAAAGTCCTTAAACTTATTTCTGACAAATCAATTTTTTTAGAACATAAAATTAAACCAAGTTCTGAAAAAATCTGAGTAATTGAAGGAACTCTAACAACTATCTCTGATCTAAAAATTGTTTTTATAGCCTTAATATTAAAAGAGTCTTTTAAAGATCCACTTACTAAAGCAAGCATTCCCTCTTTTGTTAAAGCTTTATTAGCTGACTTTAAAAACTCTTTTGCTTTAAATTCTGCTTTCTCTGAATCAATAATGATAATATCAAAATAATCTTGAAAATTATTAATATATTCTAAAGAATTGTCAAAAATTATTTTAATCTTTTCATTCTTTGAAACTTCTTTTAATTCTAATTCGGGAAAATATTTCTTAGCAATTTCATACGCCTCTTTATTATCTGAAATAAAATAAACCTCATTAACGTTTTTATATTTCAAAATTTCTTTTAAAATCCCTCTATCAAAATCACTAGCCACTAAAACTTTTTCTGGCTTAGGGTGAGAAAACATTATAGAATGAGTGATCATTTCACTTAAAGCAAATTCGTACTTTTGGACTAATTTAATTAATCCATTCAAGACAAATATTCTTCCCAAAAAAGGATTCTCAAAAACTTCAATTTTATTATTTTTAATCTTTTTAGAATAAATGCTCTTCTTAACCTTATATCCAATTTTATAGTCATCTTCCGACAATTTTTCGTAAAAATATTTCATTTGAAGCAATTTTAACTAATAACAACCTGAAACAATAATATATTGTTTAAAAAACTATCAACAATTTTATCTTATCTTGTTTCGCTATACTTTTTAATCTGCACCTGGAATTTATCTTTTACATCAACTATCGCCACTCTAAGATCTTCCATTGTTGACTCAGCCCTTAAAAGTTTTTGAGGAAGCTCAATTTGTAGTTCAGCTCTGAAAACATCCCCTTTATTATGATGCTTAGTAGTTTTACTTATTTCTACTTCAGCTAAAAGGTTTTTTTCAGGTAAAAATTTTTCTAAACTACCTATTTTTTCCTGAATAAATACTTTTAATGGACTATTTAACGTTATGTTTTTTGTTTTTATACTTATTTCCATAACACCTAAATCATATCATTAAAATGGCATAATTTCAACCTTGAAATATTAAAAAACACAGTAATTTATTTACTGTGTTAGCAGGCCTTTACCCTGCTTATCTTTTTACCCCAACGATCAATTTCTCCTAACCTTACTTTGCATTTTTTCCTTTTGTCAGAATTGACTGAAACCTTTAAAAGGCTTTTTGCTCTTTTAGTTTCATTTTGAGCTCTTCCGACATTTCCAATTTTTTCGTAAGCTAAAGAAAGATAATAATAGATAGAGCCTTTATAATAAGGATCAAGATAAAAACTTCTCTCTATTTTTTTGAAAACATCAATCGCTTTAAGGGCGTCGTTACAATTTCCTTTTATCACTAGCATCTTTGCTGCATGATACAAGAATTTAACAGAATCTGCATCCTTTTTTCCTATAAAATTAGGAATTAAGTCAACAATAATCCCAAAGAAA
>JAQVZN010000048.1 GCA_028708155.1 Minisyncoccota bacterium
TTTTTTCGTTAATCTTCTTTTAGAGGTTTGAAAAATGAAATTAGTGGAATTAAAGAAAAAAGACATTGGATGGATCTTTATTTTTTTAGGAATAGCTTTTGCGCTATCTGGATATATAAAACTAATTACAGGTTTTTTTGTCGTAATACTTGGAATTATTATCATCCTAAATAAATGAAAATTCGATAACTGAATATATACGTATTCAGTTTTTTTTGTATAAAAAAAGACCCACGATTTCTAGTAATAACTAGAGGGTCTGTACGTTTTTGGTGAAAGATAAATATCTTTTACCATCACTTCGACGAAGGCTTATTCTTACCTCAAAAGGTTCAAAGAAATCAATGTTTTCAATGAAAAGTTTAATACCTTTTGTTGCTTGGAGCTCTTTGCATCCAAATAATAATGCTGGACATCTCATTTTTTTTAGTTCGAACCCTACAGTTGGCTCAAGAGTTCTTGTTTCTCTATAAGCTTTTGCGGGAGTGCCTT
This sequence comes from Minisyncoccota bacterium, assembly GCA_028708155.1. GTDB lineage: Bacteria > Patescibacteriota > Minisyncoccia > Minisyncoccales > Minisyncoccaceae > JAAZMU01. The sequence continues at coordinate 493 of JAQVZN010000048.1, forward strand.
CATTGTCTTCGACAAATTTTAAGTAATCTTCACAATCAGGAACTTCTCCTTCGATGATTACTGTGAAATTGTCTTTCGCTGCCGTGAGAATGCAATTTTCACACATTTTTGCACCAGTTGCATGATAGCAATTTTTTAAATTATTTCAAGGTTTTATATAAAAAAAAGACCCTTATGATTCTAGCTAACTAGAGGGCCTACTTAGTTTCTTCTTTTAGAACAATTACTTTAAAAACTAACCATTTTACTCCTTTTCTAATAGAAATTGATGGTTTGATGATAGTGTCCTCTTTTTTTGTTTCAGCAATGAATGCATAAATATTTTTTTGAGGTACATTTCTAATACAGAAGTATATATTTCTCACTTTGTAAGTTTTTGTTTCGTCTAGAGAAATTGGTCTGAGGATGAATACTTTTTCTTTAAAGAAAGTAGTTTCTAAAAGAGAGATTCGTATTTCCTTAGTTTTTTCTACTAGAGCAACAAAATCATCAATACCTTCGTTTTCACAAGTAAAAGCAAAGGAGAGTGCGGTTATTCTAAACTTGCAAGTTTCTTTGTAATCTTCGTAAGGTTTGTAAGATTCCATTTTTACCGTTTTTATACTAGCAGAAATTAAAAATTTTACAATAAAAAAGACCCACGATTTCTAACTAGAAATAGGGCCCGATCTTTTTGAAGAGACTGAAAAGTATATATTGAAATTACCTCCTATAATATTACCATTTTCTTCTTTTCGTAAAGATAGATCAATTCTTGATGGACCTTTTGTGTTTTGTATAAAAGTCCTGATATTTCGAAGAGAGAGCTTATTATACTCAAAGATTATTGGCTCAGCTTTACGACTTGATAGTCTAAAGATTAGTAATTCTGGAAAAATTTTTTCCATTTCGATAAAAACACCTTCTTTCTTAGATTCATGAAAAAACTTGAGAAGTTTTTCGTTGTCGCCAGTAAAAGAAAAGTTTTCGTGGGTTACACTTACAGCTTCGTAGTAATTCATTTTTGTACCGTTTGTATGATAACAATTTTTTAAACTTTTTCAAGGTTTTTATACAAAAAAGAGACCCAATTAAATTAAGAGGGTCTCTTACGTTTGCAGATTTTTTGAGATTGTGAAAATCATTTTGATTCCATCGTCTCTTTTTTCTGAAGTTAACGTAATGATAAAATCATTTCTTTTTGTGTTTTCGATAAAATCTTGAAGATGTTCTTCGGACAGTTCTTCGGGGTCGAATCTAATATCTTGGATTTTACGATCCGGTGACATAAAGATTAACGACTGTCCGTTTTTTGAGAGGGTCATTGTTTCCAATGTAATTGTACCTTTATTGGAGGCTTCTATAAAGTCAAGAAGGTTGTTTCCGCCAACAAAAGAGAAGCTCTCAGGATTTACTTCAATGTCTCTGTAACAATAACAATTCATTTTTACACCATTTGCATCATAGCAATTTTTAAAATTATTTCAAGGTTTATATATAAAAAAAGACCCACGATTTCTAGTAATAACTAGAGGGTCTTACGTTTTTAGCATTTAATGCTGATAGAAGTTGAAATTCGTAATACTTGTTTCGCTGGGCTATCTACTTTGAAGGTTAGCAAATTTTTTTCTGGTTCAAAGATTACTTTTAATCCAGCCAAATCTATGTTTTTATAAAATAGATCAATGATTTTTCCCTCGGGTGATTTTTTAGGGAAAATGAAGTCAATAGAAACAGCCCCATGACATATTCTTAAAATAGAAAATCTTAATTTATTTCCTTCTACTTTTGTCAGTATTCCATAAGGACCTTCTAAGATGCGAAGGATATGTTCTTTGTCTTTTTCTTCAATTTTGAAAGAGATAAAATAGGGGTCGAGAATTACTTTTTCAGTTTTCATTTTTACCGTTTTCTATACTAGCAGAAATTAAAAATTTTACAATAAAAAAAGACCCACGATTTCTAGTAATAACTAGAGGGTCTGTACGTTTTTCAATTGCCGTTTTAGGTTTTTTTAACCAGGAGACATTTTTGTCCATTTTCATCGAGGCAAACAATCGCTTCGTATTTTTTACCTTCTTCTGGAATTTCATTTCCTAAAGCTTTTCTTGTCAGATCTTTGTTAAATCCATCCAAACCGATCCTTAATCCTGCTAAAGAGTAGTGAGCATCGGTTTCTACTTTTTCTAAGTAGAAAGGTGTTCTGCAATGACACGGCATTTTAATCACCTTGTAGAGAATAAAATATTATATCGTTTTTGTCAAATAAAAAACTCTTAAAAATAATTAAGAGGTTTTTTGGGTAGCGTTTTTTAAAACTAACCAAGTTACTTTTCTGCCATCAGTTTTAATAGATGATGTTACGGTGCTGTTTCTTGCCAGTGAAATGAAATTGTCTAGGCTTCTTTTTTCTTCAGAGGAAAAATCTCCAATATTGAAACAAATAGTTTCCGTAGAGATTGTTGATGTTTTTTTGAAAATAGTTACAGCCAGTTCTCCTTTGTTGTTAATTTTGACATCAGTGTCAATAATTCCATCAATTTTAGTTTCGCTTCCAACGGCAAAAGAAAGCGATTGAGAAGAGATTTCTCTTTCAGTCATTTTTACCGTTTTCTATACTAGCAGAAATTAAAAATTTTTCAATAAAAAAAGACCCACGATTTCTAGTAATAACTAGAGGGTCTGTACGTTTTTGCAAGGCTTAAATGTAAACCAAGTTCTTCTATCTCTACCAATTTTGGAAGTTAAGGAGAAAGTTGAGTTTGCATAAAGCTTGAAAAGATTTTCTTTTTTTGGCAAGCAACATTCAATAAAGAATATTCCATTTAGTGGATGTTTTGGATTTTCTATTGCTCTAAAGATTAGAACTGAGAATCCTTGGTGTAAGCTTCCGCCTAAAGAATATCTTTCCTCAGAAGAAAGATTGAGACATCCTTTTACATTTTCTTTAGTTGTGAAAGAAAATCCTTCTGGAGTTATTCTTACGATGCAATTTTCAATAAGCTTTGCATTATTGACTGTGTGGTAATTCACTCTAAGGGTTAACCATTTTTTTCCTTTTTCAGTACTAAGAGTTACCACCAATCCATCAGAATAGGCATTTTGACAAAAAGCCTTAACGATATTTTTTCTTCTTGAGGAAATACAGAAATATTTACTGAAAGTTTCGTCGTTTACATCCTCAGGGAGGATGCGCACAGCTAATCTTACTTCGTCTTTTGTGTCAGAATTTTCAAGCCCTACCATTGCAAGACAATGTCCTTTTAAGAGATTCTTAATAGTTTCTATGTCTTCTTCTATAATTTTAAAAGAAAAAAAATGAGGATCGATAACCATTTTTTTAGCAGTCATTTTTACCGTTTTCTATACTAGCAGAAATTAAAAATTTTTCAATAAAAAAAGACCCACGATTTCTAGTAATAACTAGAGGGTCCCTACGTTTTTAAGATCAGTTTTAGCTTCAAAAACTAA
>JAQVZN010000049.1 GCA_028708155.1 Minisyncoccota bacterium
ACTCTTAAAGGAGGAACACTATCTTGATCAAAAACAATCCTATTGAAAACATTACCCTTTAAAGTATTAAATGGCAAGATCCTTTTTAAGATAATCGGGATTAAAGAGAGAGTAAATAAAAGAAATAGCCCAAAATCTTGAATTAGATAACCCCAAACGATCACCATAATGTAAGCGAAAAGAGTTCCTACTGATGCCGTCCAGAAAAGAGCCGTTAGAATAACAGGAATTAAAACAACAACACCAATAATTGGATTAAAAGCAAGACAAGCTCCTAAGATAGTGGCAATTCCTCTTCCTCCCTTAAAATTAAGAAATATAGACCAATTATGCCCAACTATTGCTAAAAATCCAGCGATTGCTTGAACAGTAAAAGATAATCCCAACTCTTGAGCAATATAAACAACAATAAAACCTTTTAAAACATCACAAATAAAAGTTAAAAGTGCTGGCATTTTTCCAATATTTTTAAGTACATTTGAAGAAGAAGACTTTTTCCATCCTACTTTTGTAATGTCTTTTTTAGAAAAAAGCCAAGTAAAAATATAAGCAAAAGGAATTGCTCCTAAGATGTAAGCTGATATAAATAATATTGGAATTAATAAATATTCACTCATTTTTTATAATTTTTAAGTTGCTCTTTTACTCTATCCTTATGTCTTAATAAAATTAAAGGAGTGGAAACTAATCCAATTCCAAAAATAAAAGGATTTAAAAAATAAAAAGGGATTAAGGCGAAAATCTCTCCAAAAAGTCTCCCTATAATCTGATCAGAAAGAGCTCTCTTGAAAAAGTTTCTTTTTTTATCAATTGGTATAAATAATTCAAAAATTAAAGAAAAAAGAATTACTGATCCAAGCCAGATTAAAAACATTTTAAAATCTAAAAATAATAGTATTCCCATAAAGGTAGCCGCCCCTCTTCCTCCATCAAATTTAAGTAAAATAGAATAATTATGTCCTAAAATAACGAAAAAGCTAGCCAAAACAGCAGCGACAAAAGTATTCTCTGGAATTAAAGACATTGATAAAAACACAACTAAAGCTCCTTTAAATGCATCTACTAGAAAAACTAATAGAAAAGCTAGAATTCCCGCTACTTTTCCTTTTTTAGCGTAAGTTATTCTTAGGGTATTTAAAGCTCCTAAGTTTTTAGAACCCGTGCTCCTTGGATCCACCTTATTTGCTAATTTATTAACCACAAAAGCTGTGGAAAAAGATCCCACTAAATACGAAATTAAAATTATTAAAATATAGTTAATCATTTTCTTTTATATAATAAGAACAAATAATACTTTCTGGTCCTAAATGACATCCAATAATAGGGCTTAATTTTTCTACAAATAAAACTTTTACATTTGGACAATCTTTTTCAATTCTTTTTTTAAAGTCTTCCGCTTCTTCTAAAATATTAGCATGGGTAATTGTCAAAACTGCTTTCTCTTCTTTAATATTATCTTTCACTTCTTTTAAAAGAGACTCTATTTTGTCTTTAGCCTTAAATTTTAAAGCTGTTACCGCTACTTTTCCTTTTTTTAAAGTTAAAAGAGGTCTGATTCCTATTTTTTCAGCTTGTCTTATCAAGCTTGCTCCTGTTTTACTTAACCGTCCATTCCTTTCAATCCATTTAGGGTCTTGCATAAAACCAAAAATAAAAACTTTTTTCTTAAATATCTCTATTTTAGAAACAATTTCCTTTCGAGTAATATTTTTAGAAAGAAGCTCCGCTATTTTTAAAATAATCAAACCTTCCCCTGCGTCCGCACTAAAAGTATCAATAATACTAATCTTTTCTTGCTTCTCTTTTGATAAAAACTTTAAAGCTTGCACGGCTGAATTATAAGTCCCAGACATCCCTGTACTCATAACAGCACAAATAATTTCTTCATATCCTTCTTCAAAAGCAGAATCAAAAGCTTTTTTAAAATCACCCACTGAAGGTTGAGATGTTTTTGGTCCAGTATTTGAAGTAGTTTCTTGCATCTTTTTAAACAAATCCTGCCCATTAAGAGTTTCTTTAATATTCTCTTCTTCCCAATTTATTTTTAAATTAACTACTCCTAAATTGTTTTTTTTAATTAATTCTTCGGTTAACGTAGCTGCTGAATCGATAATAATTTTTATTTTACTCATATATAAAATTTAATAATAATGCGCCTGGCCCAGCATGAGCTCCTAAGACAACATCTAAAAGTGTTGAATATAGAACTTTTACATTTTTCAGTTCTCCTAACTTTTCTTTAAGTTTTTCTACCTCTTCTTGATTATCTCCGTGGGCGATAATAACACTTATTTTTGTTTTAGTATCTTTTGTTATTTTCTTAAATTCTTCAAATAAAGGTTCTGTCAAATCTTTAACGTTCCTTTTTATGGTCATAAGTTTAAGTACACCATCTTTTTCTCTCATCACTACCCCCATTTTTAAATCTTTTAATTTTTGTAATCCTACTTGAGCTATTTTAGGACACCTTCCTGAAGCCATAACCCATTTAGGCTTATCATACATAAATATTAAAAATGAATTTTTAGCTCTTTTCTCTATCTTCTCTTTAATTTCTTTTACGCTTAACCCTTGCTCGATATCTTCTAGAGCTTTAAGTATAAGCAAAGCTTGTGCTCCAGAACCCTTTTTACTATCTAAAACATGAACTCTTTCTCCGTCTTTCCCTAAAAATTTTTTAGCTTGCATTGCTGAGTTATAAGCTCCAGTAACTTTTGAAGAAATAGCCACATGGATAATCTCTTCAAATTCTTCTAATTTCTTTTTGAACATCTCTAAATAATCTTTTAACGAAGGTTGAGATGTTTTGATTGTAGAGTCCATTCCTTTTTCTTCGGCTACCCTCATTTTATTAAAAATGCTTCCATTAATATCTTTAAATTTACTTAAATCAACTTTAAACTTAACAATTCCAATATTATATTTCTCAATTAACTCTTCTGTTAAATCAGCAGCTGATTCTGTTGTAATGCCAATTTTTTTCATAATTTTATATAAGAAACCATTAGCCCTTTATAACCTATTTTTAAACTTACTATTGGATCGGCTGAATTAATAAAAGAAACCATAACGTTTAAAGGTTTTAGCCTTTCTTTTAATTCTTTTGCTTTTGCTAAATTACCGTTATGAATAATCACCGCCAAAGATTTTTTATTATTTTTAACGTCTTTTTTAATTCTATTTATGATTTTATCAATACATTCGTCTTTCTTTAAAGTTTCTCTTAGCTTTATTTCTTTGTCCGCTGTAATTAATAGAAATTTATTCTTCTCAATAACTTTTTTAATTTTATTAGAATTTTTAGAATCATCAAAAGGCGAGTTTATAACTCCAATATTTCTTAAAACTAATTCTTTAAGTTCTTCTACAATTGTCGCCGCCTCTTTCTGCTCATTAATTAAATCAATAGCTTTTAAAATCAGAACGGCTTGTCCTGCTCCGATATTTCCAGAATCTAAAATATGAACTTTTTCTTGATTTCTTTTAAGCATCTTTCTTCCCTCTTCTGCTATTTCAAAAGTTTTAAAATATCCATTCCCTGAAGTGATACAAATAACTTCTTCAAAAGTCTCTAATTGTTTTTCAAAAGCCTCTTTAAAAAACTTTGGATCAATAGGAATTATAGAAGGAGCATATTTAAAACCATTGTCTTTAGCTGATTTAAGTTTTTCGGTAATATTTTCTCCAGGAAGTTCATCAATACCATCCCACTCTATCTTATATGGAATAGATTCTATTTTATAATGTTGAATATTTTTTTCATTGATTCCACTACTTTCATCGGTCACAATTCCTATCTTGTTTTTAACCACAGATTCTTCTCCTAAAACTTCCCTTGCCATATCTTCAATTCTCATTGTTTCTTCTTCTCCAAACGTCCTAATAACATCTCTTACTATATATGGATCAT
>JAQVZN010000005.1 GCA_028708155.1 Minisyncoccota bacterium
GTCACAATTCCTATCTTGTTTTTAACCACAGATTCTTCTCCTAAAACTTCCCTTGCCATATCTTCAATTCTCATTGTTTCTTCTTCTCCAAACGTCCTAATAACATCTCTTACTATATATGGATCATCTGTATGTATATGAATCTTAGCTCTGTTCTTAACAACAATAATATCAAGACAATCTCCTAAATTTTTCAATTTCTCATACATTTCCCCTTCGTCTAAAGAAATCTCTCTCATTAAAGAAACTACTTCGTATCTATTAGTAAGAATTTGAACTAATCTTTTTGTTTTAACACTTTTTTTAACTACCTTTTTTGAGAAAGGATTATCGTTTTCAATAAGAACATCAAAATATGTTTCTAAAATCATTAAAAAACCAAGTCCTCCAGCATCCACTACTCCTGCTTTTTTCAAAAGAGGCATCTCTTCTTTTGTATTTAAAAGAGCTTTATGTGCCTTTTTAATAGCTTTCTCAAAATTCTTAATAATATCTTTTTTGCTTTCTGCCTCTTTTTTAAATTCAGCCGCAAAAGCAGACATAACATCTAAAATAGTTCCTTTTTGAGGATTTTGAATAGAATCTTTTGCTCTTTCCGCTCCTTTTTTAAAACACTCTGCAATTTCTTGAGCATTTAATTTAGAATCATTTTTAATATCATCAAAAAAACCAACTAAAAATCCTGTATAAATAATACCTGTATTGCCTTGAGCAGACATAAGAGCCCCATCAAGAGCAGCCTCTCCTAGATCTTTAAACCCTTCAAATTGTTTACGGAAAAGAGCGTTTTTAACTCCGCTTAAAGTACAAGCTAAGTTACTTCCTGTATCTTGATCTGGTACAGGGAAAACGTTTATTTTGTTAATTTCTTCTTTATCTCTTTCTATTCTTTCACAAGAAAAGAGAATCATTTTTTGTAATTGTTTATACGTTATTTCTTCCATATTATTTTATCTTTTTTTCAAACTTTTTTAAGAATTTTCTAACAATATCTTGTCCTCCAAGTCCAAAAGAAAGACCAATAATTAAAACTAGTGTTGCAGTGACTCCTACAAAAAGAGTAACTACTAGCTCTGGAACTATATTTAATTGATATAGTATCGCTAAAATAGCTAAAATCCATGTTGCTGAAGCAACAAAAGATCCTAATACATTTGAATACTTATCATTTTCATCAATATAAATAATCTTTTTTGAAAACTCAGCGACAAAAACAGCGATTATAAAAATAATAGAAGATATTAAAATGTTAGGATAGTATTCTACTACATTTAAAAAGAAATTAGTTAAAACTGAAAAATTTAAAATTTCACTAGCCACCATTAAAGTTATTAAAAGAATATATACTTCTACAATAACTGCTAAAAAATTAGAGACATTTACCTTAGCCTTATATTTTTCAAAAAAATGTTGCCAGCCTAAATTTTTTACAGCTTGGTCTAATCTAACACTTAAGAGTAATTTTCTTACTACCTTCCCTAGTTTTCTAGCTAAAAACATTCCTACAATAAATATTATTACTGTCCAGAATATATTAACTATAATATTGCTAGCGTTTAGCGATATAATTATATCTTCCATAATTTATTATAAAAGTTACTTCTTATACTTTAATCTTATATCACCATTTGGCATTATGCAACCCCAAAAGATAGCCAATTCTATTAAAGAGCACGTGAATAATGAAGGTTTGTATAAAAATTACAAACCAAATAGACAAATCTAAATTTATAAAACTTTGTAAAAATAAAAAAATTCCAAAAACATAATTTGTTTGATCAAAAGGAATAAAAGGAGCCCCTGGTTTTAAAAATAACCTTCTTTTAACAAAAGCAAAAAATAAATCACCAAAAACAATTCCTAAGGAAAATATAAAACCAAAAATAAAAGGATTCCAATCTAAATAATTAAAATTTATAACCTCATATAAATGAAAATTTCTATTCAATTCAAAAAAAAGAACGATGAGTAATATCCCTATTACTATTGTTCCAATAGCTCCTCTCCATGTTTTATGCGAGCCTAATATTTCTTTTCCTTTTATTGTTTTATTACAATCAATCGGCACAGCCAAGCATTCTCCTATTTTAAATCTATTTAAAAGAGGCGGTACGGCATTAGCAAGATAAGCTGGCAGAAAGAAAAAAATTGTAGCAAAAATAATTTCTAAATTCATAATTTAAGCTCTTCTTTATTATAAAGCCTATAAATATTTTCTCTATGAGCATATAAAATAATCAAGAAAAGAATTACTCCTAAGCTAAAATAAACAACGGAGTAGGTATGGAACCAAAACATAAATGGAACTAAAAAAATCAAGACTACATTATCTAAGCTCATTGTTTTTGTAGTTTTAAGTAAAACAGCCCAAAATAAAATTAAAATTATTGTTGGAATTAACCCACCAAAAGCTATAAGAGAAGGAACTAAAGTAGAAACTCCTTTTCCTCCTTTGAATTTAAGCCAAACAGGAAAAATATGTCCTATTATTGTAATAATTGCTATTAAAGCAATTTGCCATTCTGAATTTAAATAAGAAAAAGCCATATAAATAGGAATTCCCGCTTTAGATATATCTAAAAGAGCAACCAATACTGCCCATTTAACACCTAAAAACCTAGAAACATTTGTTGCTCCTGTACTACCGCTTCCTACTTTTTTAATATTTATTTTATTAATTTTACCTGCTAAATATCCAAAAGGAATAGATCCTATCAAATATGCAAGTAAAAAAAGGACATAAAAGTTCATTAATCTTTTTATATCATTTATTTATTTATTTATCAATAATTAATTATTTTTTAAATAACTTATTATTGTTATTATTAGGGGTGTGGAATTGTGGATATCTCTTTAAAAGCTATATCTAGTAAAAGAAATGAAGTGTATAAAATCTTTCTAAAAAAGAGGATAAAAAAAGGATAATTTTTTTATTTTATTTTTTCCACAAACTAAAGAGTATTTTTTCCACAAACTATAAACATTTTATTCTTCGGTATCATGTTTTGTTATAAAAAAATATTTTGTTGCTTCAATACATAAAATACTAAGAAGAGCCACTAAAAGAACTGTTCCCCAAGCAAATAAATCAATAGGAGTAGTTTTTAAAAGCCCTTGGAAGAAAGGTAAATAAATAGCAGCAAGACATAATATAAAGACAAAAATAGAAGCAAAATTAAGATATATATTAGAGAAAGGATTAATTTGCCATAAATTTTTTCTTAAGTTTTTATAGCAAAAGATAACAAACATTACATCAACCGACATCATCGCAAAAATAACAGTACGGACATAATCTAAATCAAACCCAGCCTTAAAATAAAGAAGATAAAAGGCAATCAAAATAAAGAATTCATCAATTATTCCAGTGGCAAAAATTAAAACTTTCATTTCTTTTGTCATTAAATTATCTCTCTTTGCGGGCTTTCTTTCCATAACATTTTTTTCTTTTGGTTCAAAGGCAAAAGCCATTCCAGGGAAAGTATCTTCTATTAAATTAATCCAAAGTATTTGTACTGCTAAAATAGGTAATGGCCATCCAAAAACAATAGAAGAAAAACCAACAAGAATAATAGAAGCAAAAGCATCGGCAAGAGAATGAGAAACAGATTTTCTTAAGTTGTCAAGAGCTATTCGCCCTTCTTCAACTGTTTTTACGATCGTATTAAAACTATCATCTAATAAGACCAAATCAGAAGCCTCTTTAGCTACTTCTGTCCCAGATCCTAAAGAAATACCAATATCAGCTTTTTTAATTGCTGGAGCGTCGTTTATCCCATCTCCAGTCATTGCGATAACTTTTCCTTTTTGTTGCCAAAGATCAACAATTCTTAATTTATGTCTTGGCTCTACTCTTGCAAAAACTTTAATCTTTCCTATTTTTTCTATTAAATCTTTATCCTCTAAAGTGTCTAATTCTTGTCCGGTCATAATATTTTCTTCATTAACAGTAAGTCCAATTTGTTCGGCGATTGTTTTTGCTGTTAAAGCATGATCTCCTGTTGCTAAAATTGTTTTAATTCCCGCTTTTTTACAAATCTCTATGGATTCTTTTACGTCTTCTCTTAAAGGATCAATAAAAGATAAAAGTCCGATAAAATGAAAATCATTTGCTAATTTATTTAAATCTTTAGATGTTTTTTTAATTTCTTTACATCCAATACCGACAACTCTTAATCCTTTTTCTGCCAATCTTTCTATTTCTTTTTCCCATAAATCAGCATTTTTTGATTTTTTAATAATTCTTTCTGGGGCTCCTAAAATATATAGCATTCTTTTTCCCTTTTCTTTTCTTAAAGATAAAGCATATTTATTTTCTGAATTAAAAGGTAGCCTTTGTAATTCTTCAATTTCTAATATTTTTTTAACATCAAAATTATTGTCTAGAGCTCCTTTTAGGACAGCGCTTCCAGTAGGTGTCCCAATAATATTGTTTTTTTCGTCAATGTATGCGTCGGTACAAAAAACACTAGCTTTTAAGGCAAGCTCCCCTTCTTTGGTAATAATATTATTTAATTTCATTTTCCCTTCGGTTAGTGTTTTCGTTTTATCAAAACAGATTATTTGAGTTGATCCAAGAGTTTCTACAGAGGCAAGTTTCCTTATAAGCCCTTTCTTTTTTAAAATTCTTTCTCCTGAAAAAGCAAGAATAATTGTTATTACAATCGGAAGAGATTCTGGAATTCCTCCAACAGCTATAGCAATAGACGTTTCAAGCATTTCTAAAGTAGAATGATCTCTTAAAAAAATACCAAGAATAAAGATTAAAATACAACAAGCACCAATAACAATTCCTAAAAATTTAGAAAAGCCAGTAATTTTTTCTTGAAGTGGAGTTTTTGTTTCTTTTGTGTTTTGTATTAATTCAGCTATTTTCCCAGTCTCTGTAGTGGTTCCAGTTGCGACAACAATAGCTTTTCCAATACCTTCTTCTATTAATCCCCCCATAAAGACCATGTTTTTTCTATCAGCGAGAGGAGTTTCTTTTGGTAAGACATGAGAATCTTTTTCTTCTGCTAGCCATTCTCCTGTTAAAGCGGCTTCAGAAACTTTTAAATTATTAGTTTCTATAATTCTAGCATCAGCAGGTATTTTTTCTCCTGCTTTTAAAAAAACAATGTCTCCTATAACAAGGTCTTCTTGATAAATTTCTTTTTTTACACCTTCTCTTAAAACAGTAGTTTTAGTTTTTAAACTGTTTTTTAGTTTCTTCAAAACACTAGAGACTTTGTTCTCTTCAAAAAAACCAAAAAGAGCACTTATAATTAGGGCCAAAAAAATAACGACAGCATCTGTGTAGTTTTTAATAAAAAGAGTAAGAATCCCGGCAAAAATAAGAATATACATTAAAGGACTTTGGAATTGGCTTAAAAAAAGAATTATTTTAGGAGTTTCTTTTTTTTCTGAAATACTATTTTTACCAAAACTTAAAATTCTTTTAGAAACCTCTTTCTTAGTTAATCCTTTTTGGACATCACTATCTAAGATTTTAATAACATCTAAAGCTGAGATATTGTGATATAGTTTTTCCATATGTATGTCCGCGTTTGTCCGCGTTTATTATAATTATTTTTATTTATTTTTGTCCGTATTTTTATGTCCGCGTTTGTCCACATTTGTCCGCGTTTGTCCACTATTTTGTCCACATTTGTCCGCGTTCATAACCATACTTATAACCCTTTAACCCTTATTTTATATAGATTTTTTATAAACCCGGCAATATTATCAACATGTCCGCGTTTGTCCGCATTCATGTCCGCGTTTGTCCGCGTTTGAGATTTTGTCCGCGTTTAAACATTTGTCCGCGTTTGTCCGCGTTTGTCCGCATTCAAATTATAGCATAAAAATAAAAAACAGGAAACATTTTATTGCTCCTGTCTTTTATGGGAATGTTCTTTTCCAAGAACATTATACCAGCCAGTACTTCTCCTTTGTCATGTCGTCTTCTTTTGAAATGATGGTGTCAACTTCATTCTTTGACTTTTTAGCCATAGATTCTAATTTTTCATCTTTCATGAGTCCAAGGCTTAAGGTCCTTTCCTGCAAGTATTGTTTTTTATTTTTTTCGGGGTTTTCTAAAACTTCAGCTAGTAAGATTTCTAAAATTAATCCTATTTTCTTTGAAGGATTAATTTTTAAAAGATCAATTATATCTTCCCCATTTATTTTAAGCATTTTAACAGAAATAGGATCTTTTGATACTTTTTCTATTAAATATTTTAAATGTCTCAATTTATAAGGTTCTGCCTTAGGACATCCCGATCCAATTCGATCACACATTCTTAACTTTATTAAATCTTCCATATTTTCTATTCCAACATTTTTTATTAAACGTCTTATAGAAGATTCTGTAACCTCTTCAACATTGTAGTAGAAAAGATGATATCTTACAAGATTGACAATTTTATCAATATCTTTTTTAGCAAATTTTAAGCGATTCAATATTTTTTTAGTGGCCTTAGCCCCCATTATTTCATGGTTATAGAAAGTAGCATTTTCTCCATTTCCCCTTTTAGCTTCTGGTTTAGAAATATCATGAAGAAGAGCAGCAAATCTAATGTGGGTATTATATTTTTTTTTAACAGCGAAATTCAAAGATTCTAAATTATGTTCAAAAACATCATAAACGTGATGTTTATTTTGATTGCAACCGTATCCTGATTCAAGTTCAGGAATAATGTAATGCATTAATCCAGTTTCCTTTAAAAGCATTATTCCCTTTTTGGCGTGATCAGAATTAATAATCTTAACAAGCTCATCTCTAATTCTTTCTTCTGATATATTTTTGAGAAGTTCTTTATTTTTAGCAATACTAGATAAAGTATTTTTTTCAATTTGCCAATCGTCTCCAAGAACACTTAAGAATCTAATCGCTCTAAGCATTCTTAGAGCATCTTCATTAAAACGTTCGTCAGCTATTCCAACAGTTCTTATAATTTTTTCTTTTAAATCTTTTTTCCCTTCATATAAATCAATAATTTTAGTAGTTCCATAAGAAACTTCCATAGCCATAGCATTAATAGTGAAATCTCTTCTTTTAAGATCGTCTTCAATGTTTTTTGTCCAATTAATGTCTTTCGGATGTCTTTTGTCAAGATAGCCTCCTTCTATTCTATAGGTAGTTATTTCTAAGAGATTGTTTTCTATAAAAACAGCAACTGTTCCAAAATCGTTTTCATAAAGAGTTTTAAAATCTTTAAAAACAGAAATGATTTCTTCCGGTTTTGCGTTAGTAGTTAAATCCCAGTCTTTTGGAGTTTTATTAAGGAGATAGTCTCTAACACATCCTCCTACCAAAAAAGCCTCAAAACCATTGTTTTTAAGTAAATTAAGGGCATTTAATACGTGGTTTGGGATTTCTATTTTATTCATACTTTTATCCTATATTAAATTCTTTAAGATTTCAATATATTTGCTTTCTTTTTTGCCTTATGCTAATTACAAATTAAGGTATGTTTTTATTTGAAATAATACAAAAAATTTTATTTTTGATCGGAGGTATTTTTATTTTCTTTGTTTTGTCATTTTTATTAATCAATACAAATTGTAAGATAAAAGACCTTAATCAAAAATTTGATTATATTATGTATTTAACAATGATTCTTGTTTTTATATATTCAGTGGCAATCTTAGGGATTGTTTGGTATATTCCCCTTGTTGTAATTGCTTCTGGCTATTGGATATATAAGTTATTTAATTGACAAAATGCTTAAAATCTGCTATATAATATTTAATGTAAATGTCGGGATTTGTTCTCCGACATTTTTATTAAAATAATAAGTATAAAAAAATTAAATATGGATTTTAAAGCGTTCACATCGGCGATAAGCCAGATAACAGAAGAAAAAGGTCTTGCTCATGATAGAGTTCTAGAAATTATAGAGCAAGCATTAGCTTCTGCGTACAAAAAAGAATATGGAGAAAAAGGTCAAGTAGTTAAAGCTGTTTTAGATTTAGAAACTGGAAAAACAGATTTTTATAGAATTTTGCTTGTTGTTGATCATACATTAGTATATATGGATGAAGATCAAGTAGTTGAATTTGGTTTAACTAAAACAGAAGCGAAAAAATTTCTTAAAAAAGAAGAAGAGGAAGGAGATATTGAAGGGAAAAGAGCTAAATTTAACATAGAGAAGCATATTTTAATTGCAGAAGCGAAAAAAGAATATAAAGATATAAAGGTTGGGGATGAAATTAAAACTCATTTAGAACAAAAAGAAGATTTTGGTAGAATTGCCGCACAAACAGCAAAGCAAGTTATCTTACAAAAAATAAGGGAAGCTGAGAAAGAAAACATTATGAGTGAGTTTAAAGATAAAGAAGGAGAGATTGTTTCTGGAATTGTTCAAAGAATAGATGGAAGAAATATTTATTTTGATATTGGTAAGGGTATTGGAGTTCTTCCAAAAGAAGAGCAAGTAAGAGGAGAGTTCTATAAAGAAGGACAAAGATTAAAACTGTTTCTTTTAAAAGTTGAGGTTACTAGCAAAGGCCCTAATGTTGTGGTTTCTCGTGCATATCCTAAATTCATTTCTAAACTATTTGAATTAGAGGTTCCTGAGATAAACGGGGGACAAATAGAAATAAAAGCTATTGCCAGAGAAGCTGGGTTTAGAACAAAAATTGCTGTAGAATCAAAAGCAGAAGGAGTTGACCCAATTGGAGCAATGGTAGGGCAACGTGGAGTTAGAGTTTCTGCGGTAATGTCAGAATTAGGAGGAGAAAAGATAGATATTATTGAATACGCAGAGGATCCAGTAGAATTTATTAATAACGCTTTATCTCCAGCAAAAACTTCTTCAGTAGAGGTTCATGAAAAAAATACTGCTTTAGTTGTTGTTCCAGAGGATCAATTATCTCTTGCTATTGGTAAAGACGGTCAAAATGTTAGATTAGCCGCAAAACTAACTGGTTGGAGAATTGATGTCAGAGGAGAAAACCAAGAAGACGTCGTTTCTATCAAAGGATTAGAAGAAGATGAATAAAATTAAAACAATATGACTTACGAAAAAAAGCAAGAAAAAAACAAACTTATATATAATATAGTTGTAGAAGCAGAAGAATTTAATAAATATTATGCAGAAGCTCTTTTGCACGTAGGACAAGAAGTGGAAATAAAAGGTTTTAGAAAAGGACATGTTCCAGCCGATATTTTAAAAGCAAACATTGATCCTTCTCACATTCTTTCTCACGCCGTAGAAGATTGTATTTCTGCGAAATGGTTTGAAATTGTAAATAAAGAAAATATTGAAGCTATTAAAGAACCTAACATAGAAGTACTTAAAATGGCCGAGGGGAATCCTTTAGAATTTAAAGCCGAAGTAGAGATTCTTCCAGAAATTAAACTTCCTGATTATAAAAAGATCGCTTCTAGTGTCTCTAAAACTGAAATTAAAATAGAAGATAAAGATTTTAAAGAAACAATGAAGTGGCTTTTAGAATCAAGAGCTAAATTTTCTCAAAAAGATGGCTCAGCAGAAAAAGGAGATTTGATAGAAATTACTTATACTTCTAAAGAATTCGATGATAATAAAGAAAAAAAGGATAGATTTGTTTTAGGAAAAGGACATTTTTTTGAAGGGCTTGAAGAAGGTTTGATTGGACTTAAAAGAGCAGACAAAAAAGAAATTGAGATTTCTACAAAAGACAAGAAGAAAATAATGATCAATATCATTGTTAATTCTGTTCAAAAAATGGATGTTCCAGAACTAAATGATGAATTTGCAAAAACAGTTGGTTTTGATTCTGTAAAAGCTTTAGAAGAAAATGTGAAAGAAGGACTTTTAAAAGAAAAGGAGATTTCTGAAAAACAGAAGAGAAGAACAGAGGTTTTAGAGAAAATTGTAAAAGCTTCTAAATTAGAAGTTCCAGAAGTTTTAATTGAGAGGGAAACAGGAGCTCTTTTAAATAATTTAAAAGAAAGAGTTTCTTATGAGCTTCAAATAACTTTTGAAGAATACTTAAAACAAGTTAAAAAAACTGAAGAGCAAGTTAAAAAAGAGTTTGAAAAAGTAGCTGAAGAAAGAGTTAAAGGATTTTTAATTCTTCATGAGATTGAAAAAACAGAAAAGATAACTATCAGCGAAGAAGAACTTAACAAAAAAATAGAAGAAATTGCATCTCAATATCCAGATAAAGCAGAAGCGGTAAAAGAAATGAAAAATTCAAATGCAAAGTTCTACGTAGAAGACGATCTAAAGAGAGATAAGATTTTTACTATTTTAGGTTGTTAATTTTTTAAAAATAAGATAAGATATTAGTAATAAGAAAATATGAACTTAATTCCAACAGTAATTGAAAAAACAAGCTTAGGAGAAAGGGCTTATGATATTTATTCTAGATTATTAAAAGATAGAATAATTATGCTTACAGGCGAGATTGATGATGTTGTGGCTAATTCTATTGTAGCGCAACTTCTTTTCTTGGCTTCAAAAGACCCTAAGGCTGATATTCAATTTTATATTAATAGCCCAGGAGGATCTGTTACTGCAGGAATGGCTATTTATGACACAATGCAATACATTAAATGTGATGTTTCTACCGTAGCTATTGGAATGGCTGCCTCTATGGGGGCGACACTTTTAGCTTCTGGGGCAAAAGGGAAGAGATATGCGCTTCCTAATGCAGAAATATTATTACATCAAGTTTTAGGAGGAGCGAAAGGTCAAGCTTCAGAAGTTGAAATAGCGGCAAAACAAATTTTAAAAATTAAAGATAAAATGAATAAGATTTTATCTGAACGCACAGGACAACCTCTTAAAAAAGTAGAGCAAGACACAGATAGAGATTTTTATTTAACAGCAGAGGAGGCAAAAAACTATGGAGTTATTGACGAAGTTATAAAACAAAAAGTATAATAATTTTATAAGTAATTAAATAATAATTATATGCCATCAATAGAAAAAAGTAAAAACCAACACATTGATAATAAAAAAATGTATATAACCTTTATTATCATTATTGCTCTAATCGCAGGAATAATAGTTTTTATTAATTTAGTACAAAAAAATAATTTAGGACTAGAGGTTTATGCACCTATCCCTGAAGCTTCAATGGAGGTAGGAGATATAGGAAATTTAGAAATAGGAGAATCAATAGAATCGGTTAATCCAGAGGCCATTGAAAATCCTGTAAGACCTATTAATGCACCAATTCCTACCGACATCTTTAATACTTCTGGAATAATATTAGCTATTCAAGGCAATAGTATTATTGTAAGAGGGCTTGGAACCAATTTTGACGATCAAATAAAAAGAGATTTAGTTGTTTTGATTGATGAAAATACACATGTCAATGGAGTTTATGGAGATGCAGAATATTTTAAAAAGAGTTTAAAAATAGGAGATAATGTATCTATTGAGTCTCCTTATAATATTCACGGAAAAACAGAATTTTTAGCTAGGTATATTAATAATATAATAGAAGAATAAAAATATGGAAATATTAACATTAGTTATTTTAGGAATATTAGCGGTAATTATTATTTTTTTCATCGCTACATATAATAGTTTTGTAGTTTTGATTAACAGAGCCAAAGAAGCTTGGTCTGATATTGATGTTCAATTGAAAAGAAGGTATGATTTAATACCTAATTTAGTAGAAACAGTAAAAGGCTATGCAGGACATGAAAGAGAGGTATTTGAAAAAGTTACAGAGGCGAGATCTCAAGCGATGCAAGCTCAGGGGCTAAAAGAAAAAGGGGAAGCGGAGAATGTTCTTTCTGGAACGCTTAAGTCATTATTTGCAGTTTCTGAAAATTATCCAGAATTAAAAGCTTCAACTAATTTTTTAGAGCTTCAAAGAGAATTAACTGATACAGAAGACAAAGTTCAAGCAGCGAGAAGATTTTACAATGGCAATGTTAGGGATTTGAATACTAAAGTTGAAATTTTCCCTGCAAATATTATTGCTTCTATGTTTAATTTTAAGAAAATGGACTTATTTGAAATCGAAGATAATAAAGAGAGAGAAGCGGTCCAAGTTAAATTCTAATGGCAACACTATACGATCAAGTCAGTTCTAACAATAGGAAAGCATTTTTTCTTATCTTTTTCTTCCTTATATTTGTGATTTTTATAGGGTGGTTTTTTTCATATGTTTTTAATGATGTTTTTATTTTGTATGTAGCGGTTATTATAAGTACCATAATGTCTTTTGTGAGTTATTATGAGTCTGATAAAATTATTTTAAGCATGAGTCATGCTTTTGAAATAAAAAAAAGTGACAATCCAGAACTTTATAGAATTGTTGAGAATTTAGCTATTACTGCTGGATTGCCAATGCCTAAAGTTTATATTTTAGAAGAAAGACAAGCAAACGCTTTCGCTACAGGAAGAGACGAAAAACATGCTGTTATTGCTGTCACAAGGGGCCTCCTAGACAAATTAGACAAAAGAGAGCTTACAGCTGTTGTTGCCCATGAAATGTCTCATATTAGAGGAAAAGATATTTTAATTGGTTCTATCGTCGTTGTTCTTGTTGGAGTAATTAGTATTTTGTCAGATATTTTTATGAGGTCTCTTTTTTGGGGAGGGAATGACAATGATAACAAGAATCCTATTTTTTTGATTTTTGGGATTATTGGAATAATTTTAGCTCCTATAGCGGCTTCTTTGATGCAACTTGCTATTTCAAGAAAACAAGAATTTAAGGCGGATGCTAACGCTTCTTTATTGACTAGAGATCCAGAAGCCTTGATTTCGGCTTTAACTAAAATTTCTTCTGATAAAACTTCGCTCAAACAAGCAAATAACGCAACAGCGCATTTATACATAGCCTCTCCTTTTAAAAATAAGGTAGAATGGTACAATAAACTTTTTATGACTCATCCTCCGCTTGAAGAAAGAATTAAGGCTTTAAGATTAATTTAAAAAATCTTTGTCCTTTAAAAGATTACCTATTTTTAGATAATTTATCTTTTTGCAATTTCTACATTTAATTTCAATAGAAGCTTCTTTAAAATCTCCTTTAAAGAAAAGTTTTTTGCAATATTCGCAACGATATTCTTTCATCATATATTAAGGATTATTTATTATTAATATAAGTATAGCAAAAATATAAGAAAGCTAAACTATTGACTTTTTATCAAATCTATTTTATAGTATAAGCATGTTTAAAAAACTTGCAATTATTTTTTTATTATTAATTACCTTACCATTATTTAATGCGGAGGCGGCTTCCTATGTTAAAAATGGCAGTGTCTATATCCCAGATAATGCTTATTTAAATTTTAGCGGAGATGGATATCTTTGTAATTTGGGCTATGAAGATAAAGGAGGATATTGTTCTAAAATCAAAGTTCCAGCAAATGCAATTTTAATAGAAAAATATAATGATTGGGCTTGTCTTTCTGGCTATATCAGAGAAGGTAATTATTGCAAGAAAATTAAGGTTCCAGAAAATGCAACCTTGTATGGAGATACTTTTATTTGTAATCCTGGATATCAAAGATCTGGAGATTCTTGCGTAAAAGTTTCCTCTAACATCTATTTTACTTTTGGTAGTTGCCCTTATGGTTACAAAAAAAATGGTTATACTTGTACACAAATTTTCATTGATTCTAACGCTCATTTTACAGCAGATGGACACGATTTTAGTTGCAACTATGGTTATTTCAAAACGGAAACAAGTTGCGTAAAGGTTAATGTCCCAGCAAATGCTTACTTAACAGAAAATGGTACTGCTTGGACTTGCAATTATGGTTACAAGAATATGGGTTCCTATTGTTTGAAAGTTTTTTTACCTACAAATGCTTATTTTACAAATAGCGAAGGGACAGAGTGGTCTTGTCTTTATGGTTACGAGAAAAAAAATAATAGATGCGAAAAAATATACTTACCACCTAATGCCCATTTTGACTCTAGTGGATTATACTTTATCTGTAATTATGGATATAAGAGCAACGGAACTTATTGTGAGAAATTGAATATTACTAATGGATATATCAATAAATACAATCAAGTTATTTGTAACACGAATTATTATTACAACGGAACTAATTGCGTTTTCTAAAAAATAAATCATCAAACCCTTGTATTTTCAAGGGTTTTTTGATAAACTAAAAATACAATTAAAAATAATCTTGAATTTTTGGTAATTCTTAAATAATAATACCAGACTTTCAATTAAAAATATGGAAGGAATAACCCTAGTGATAGTTACTTCTCTCCTGTTTATTTCCGGTGGTGTTATAGGATATTATATCAGACAGTCTATAGCAAGAAAGCGTGCGGGTTCAATTGAATCAGAACTTCAAAGAAGATTAGAGCAGACAAAAAAGAACGCTGAGGAAATAATCATTAAAGCGAGAGAGAAAGCAGAGAAAATAGAGGCAACGACGAAAAGCGATTTAGAAGAAAGACAGAAGCTAGTGATTAAGGCAGAAGAAAGAGTTTTTAAGAAAGAAGAGATCTTAGACGAAAAAGAAAAGAAGAACTTGAAAGAAGAAGAAGATTTAAAAAGAAAGATAGAGAAAGTTAAGGAAATAAAAGTAGAGATAGAAAAAATCAAGGAAAGTTGCATGACGGAACTTGAAAAAGTGGCAAATTTAAAAAAAGAAGAAGCTCTTGAGAGCTTGATTAAAAAAGCGGAAAAAGAATATTCAGCAGATCTTGCAGAAAGAATTAGGAAACTTGAGCTTAGAGGAATTGATCAATATGAAACTAAGGCAAAAGAAATTTTAGCCACAGCTATTCAAGGATATGCGATTTCTCAAGCAACAGAAATAACAACTAGTACGGTTGTTATTGCTAACGATGAAATAAAAGGAAGAATTATTGGAAAAGAAGGTAGAAATATTAGAGCTTTTGAAAAGGTAACAGGGGTAGAAGTTATTGTTGACGAAACTCCTGGATCAGTAATGATTTCTTGTTTCAATCCTATTAGGAGAGAAATAGCAAAGATTACTTTAGAGGCTTTGATAAAAGATGGAAGAGTTCAACCAGCTAGAATTGAAGCTGAATACGAAAAAGCTCAACAACTTCTTGCAAAAAAAGTTAAAGATGCTGGAGAAGCTGCTGTTTATGAAGCAGGAGTGCTAGATCTTCCTGATAAATTAGTTAGAGTTTTAGGAAGATTACAGTTTAGAACAAGTTATGGACAAAATGTTTTAGGACATTCTGTTGAGGTATCGTTACTTGCGAGTGCGATTGCTTCAGAACTTAACTTAGATGATGGATTATGTAAAAAAGCAGGTTTGCTTCACGATATTGGAAAAGCTTTAGATTATCAAGTAGAAGGTTCACATACTGATATTGGAGGTAAAATATTAGAGAAATTTAATATAAAACCAGAAATAATTTCAGCGGTAAAGTCTCATCACGAAGAATATCCTTATGAAAGCGTAGAGGCAAAAATAATTCAAATCGCTGATCAGGTTTCAGGAGCAAGGCCTGGGGCAAGAAAAGATACTTTAGAGAACTATTTAAAGAGATTAGGAGATTTGGAAGATATTGCTTTAGCTTTTGAAGGAACAGACAAAGCGTTCGCTATTCAAGGAGGAAGAGAGGTTAGAATCTTTGTAAAAGCAGAAAAAGTAAACGATTATGAAGCGCAAAAGTTAGCAAAAGATATTGCTTCAAAAATTCAAGAAGAATTAAGGTTTCCGGGAGAAATAAAGGTGAATGTCATAAGGGAAACACGAATAATTGAATATGCTAGGTAACAAGCATAAAAGGTCGTAATTAATAATTAATTAAAAAAAATAACAATATGGCAAAAGCTATTTCAAAAGATGCTTTATCAGATGCAATTGTAAAAAAGACAGCTGTTTCAAAGAGAATTGCAACAGATGCTTTAAATGCAATTATTGACGAAGTTACATCTACTCTTGCAAAAGGTGGACAAGTAACTATCACAGGTTTTGGAACTTTTAAGGTTTCAAAAAGAGCAGCTAGAACAGGAAGAAATCCTAAAACTGGTGCAGCTCTAAAGATCCCTGCAATGAAGGTTCCAAAGTTCAAGGCAGGAAAAAGTTTAAAAGATGCTGTTAAATAATTAATTATTTACACTATACAAAAAGACGCTAG
>JAQVZN010000006.1 GCA_028708155.1 Minisyncoccota bacterium
TAATTTCTCCACCAGTAAGAATTAAACTCTTAAAATTATCCTTATTTCTATTTAAAATTGCCCTAATTTCATTTGTTGTTTTATCTTTTTTTAAAAAGCGCTCTTGAATGCAAAATTTACATCGATTGTTACACTTAAATCCTGTTTTTACATTAATGCTTCTCATCTCTTTTTTAAACTATTAATCTTTTTTATAATAGAACCTTCGTTACCTATTTCCTTAATTTCTATATATTCTTTTTCTTTTTTCGTTAAAGAATTAATTAAAAGTAATGCCTCATTAATCTTCTCTTCTTTATCATTCCCAATTATAATTAATTCGTAATAAGATAATAATTTAAAAAAATTTAAATTAGTTCTTTCTGTAAAGTATTTATATCTATTTTGAGGAATAACTTCTAATATTTCTATCGTTTTTTGAAAATATTTTTCTGCTTCTTCGTATTTTTTTTCTTTAATTTCTAATTTTCCTAAACCGTAATATAATAAACATGAATAATAATAAAACTTATAAAATTCATTAATATTTAAGCTTGAAATAATAATATTAAAAATTTTATCAAATTTTTTTCTTGCCTCATCTTTATTATCTTTTTTTAAATTTGCTATGGCTGAAGCATAAAGACCTAAAATTAAGCTTTCTTTTTTATTTCCTTGGAAGAACCCTTTCTCGCTAGAAAGTTTAAAAATTTTATCATAATCTTTTAATCCAACTAGAGACATCATGAGAAAATATTTTATTTCTCTTTTTTGATCTTCTAAAACAAATAATTCTTTTTTGAGGAAACAATCACCTGCTTCTTTGTATCTACCTAATTCGAGAAATATCTCTCCTAACTGTTTTATGGTTTTAGCTTTATTAACATCGCTTGAATTATCTTTAAGATTTTCTTCAACCAATCGAATTGCTTTTTTACTTTTTCCTATTTTCAAAAAACACCTTGAAAAATTTACAACCAAATCATCAACTTTATTAGATTTTAAATTTATATATTTTTTTTTAATTTCATTAAATTTTAATATATACTCTATCGCTAAATCATAATTCCCCTCACTTTCAGCAATTAAAACTAAATTTTTTAAAGCGATTAAAATAAAATTACTATTTTGGATTTTAGAATTATAAACATTTTCAAATAAAATTCTGGCTTCTATATTTTTACCTTGAGAAAAATATAATTTTCCAAGTTCATTCATCGCCTCAACGCTCCCTTCTTTATTTCTTTTTATTAAAAAATATAAAATTTTTTCTGCTTGATCAGCTTTCCCAGATTTGAGATATTTTTTACTTTTTTCAAGATTTAACTTGCTGAAATTTTTATACTCTTTTATAAAAATATATCCAAGAATTAAGATTAAGATTAAGATTAAAAATTCCATCATATTTTAATTTAATGCATCGTACTACTTGAATGGCAAGAATAATGACTAGCGTGGCAAGAATCATGACAAGAGCTGTGATTTGAGTGACAAGAGCTGTGACTATCATGACAAGAGCTGTGGCTATCATGACAAGAACTGTGATTAGTATGGCATGAATTGTGAGTATTATTATGACAAGAATAATGACCATCGAAAGGAGTATCCATTTCGTTGTGACCAGAAACATGACAAGAATCATGAATATATCCCCAACTATCAGTATTATTTACATGACAAGAACAATGCTGCTCCGAATGACAAGAACCATGGCTAGTGTGGCAAGAATCATGACAGGAACTGTGACTAGCATGGCAAGAATCATGACAAGAACTGTGAGTAGTATAAGAATTATGCAACCCCTTGTCAGCATTATTTACTAAATAACTTGTATGGTCAGGAATATTATGTGTTCCTGTTTCTAATGAATAATGTCCTCCTCCATTAGCATTATTTAATAAATAACTATTATGAGCATCAGCTGTCGTACCATAAAAAACAGTTCCTAAAACAACAGTAGTTATAGCTAAATTAACTGCATTTTTTTTATCAATATTCCCCTCTTCTTCTGTCAAAAAATCTGTAATATCTTTTTTAATTTTGGGTAATTTGTTTGCCATATTTATTGAATTATAACTCTTCTGTTTCTTTTTGACAACCTTTTTCAATGCTAGGAAGTTTTTTAAACAACCTTAAGCATTGAGGATCTGGAGCAAAAGGATCTCCAAAATATCCATTAGCAACGCACTTAGCCCCTCCTAAACATTCATTAAAAAAAGGGCATTTTTTACATTCTTTATTACAATTATCATAATTTCTTAATTCTATTAGCTCCTTACTTGTTTCCATTATTTCTCTAAAGTTATTTACAAGCAAGCTGCCACATAGAATAGGAAGTCTCCTACAAGGATAGACATCAGCGTTCGGAAGTACTGAAAAACTAAAATATCCAGCATTGCAAATTCCATTAGGAATATGCTCCATCTGCTGAGCATACAATCCTTCTTCGCAGCCTACTCCCAAATGAAAATCTCCACTATTTTCTTTTTGAATAAATTTTAACATCTCCTGATTTTCTTGAGGGGTGATCATTAATCCTTGCATTTTTTTACCCATTCCAATTGGTACCAACCTTCTTATTCCAATTGATTTTACTCCGATTTCTTTAGCTAGTTTTATTAACTTAGGAATTTCTTTTAAATTTTTACTAGTGATTGTCGTTGAAATATTGCAAGGAATTTTATTTTCTGCTAAAAGTTTTAATCCTCTAACAGCCCTATCAAAAGAATTTTTTCCTCTAATCTGATCATTTATTTTTTCAAGCCCCTCTAAGCTTACTTGAACATAAGACACTTTTAAATCTTTTAATTTTGAAATTACTTGACTATCAATTAAAGTTCCGTTAGATAAAATGCCATAACTAACTTTATCTCTATGGTTATAACAATTTTCTAATATCTCCCAAAAATCTTCTCTTATAAAAGGCTCTCCCCCAGTAAAAGAAATTCTATTACTATTTTTATCAAAATTCCACTCATCTAACTGATTATAATATTTATCTAAAATTTCAAAAACTTGAATAGTGGAAATCTCTTCTTTTATTAATTTTTCATCTTTATAACAATGAGTGCAACAAAGATTACATCTTTCGGTTATGTGCCATTGTAAATGAAACATTATCGTATCCACTTTTTAAATATTTCTAATACTTCTCTGTCTTCTATTTTTAAAAAAATATAATCGAGCATCGCTGTATGAAGTTTACATCTATCAGTCATTTTAATATTTGGAAAAAGATTATTATATAAAGTATAATTTAATACTGGACAAATACCGCAATATGGCTTATAAACACATTCGTCGCAAGAAAAATTTTCTAGAGTCGAAGCTGTGATTAAAGCTTTCTCTTTTGGGCATTCTGTAATATCTTCATAATTATTTTTAAAAACATTTCCTAAAAGAAATAAGTCATTTCCTGTCATTCTTCCTTCATCACAAGAATAAACATCTCCATTGTAAAAATATGCTAATTGTCCAGTTCCTGCACCGCAAGGACTTCTTAAGTCTAAAAAAGCATTCCCCTGTTCTTTAAATATTTTTTCAAGCATTATCATTACTCCCCTTTCCCTAATATCAATTCCTTTTTTATTTTTTTCTATAATATAGTCCATTCCTTTTTTCCAATAAAAAATAAATTCTTCTGGACTATAACCAAATTCTTCTCTTTTTTCATCTCCAAAAGAATTTCCTAGAAAACTAAGCTGTCTTAAATGTATTACTCTAAGATCGTACTTAATATACTCATCAATAACTTCTTTAATATGTTCTAAAGAATATTTAGTTAATGTTGGCAGAGCACCTATTTTTTTAACAGAAGGATCAACTTCTTTCTTTTTCATTTTTTTTATCCATCCTGAAACAATCTCATAGCTTCCAATAGGATTTAAAAAAGGTCTATTTTTATCGTGGACATGTTTGGGTCCATCCAACGAAGTACATAAATTAACCTTACTTTCTAAAAAATAATCATAAATTTCTTCGGTCATTAAAGACAAATTTGTAACTAAAGAAAAATTTAAGTTTTTATTCAGCTTTTTATTTTTTTCTTTAGCATATTCAATTATGAATTTAATTGTTTTGAAATTTATTAAAGGCTCTCCTCCTTGAAACTCAATTGTTATGTTTTTATTAGGTGATTGAAAAATTAAATCTACAGTTTTTTGAGCAACATCTTCTTTCATATCATAAATATCTTTTTGCAATTCTGGGCTGCCAGCTTGACAATAGACACAAAGATGATTGCATCTTTTAGTAATAATTATGATATGCAAAGAAACCCCTTTTTTAAGTAAAAAATTATTTTTTGTACGATATAATCTAGTTAACTTTTTTACATCTATCTTATCTTTTATAAAACCTTTTGAAGCAAGATCTTTATAAATATCACCTTCTTTATCTAAGGTTCCATTTAAAAAATTTTGAAAATCAGTTTCTGATAATTTAATAAAAAAGATTTCATTAGCTAATAAATAAAAATCGTTAAGCTTTTTAAATCTAAAAAAACCCACCTTATTTCCATTAATTTTATCAATTTCTATAGACATTTTCCTGATTCAAATAATAAATAATTACAAAATTCATCTTGAATGATATCCTTCACTTCCTCGTTAATATCATCTATTTTAACAATAAAAAAATTTGACTCTTCTAAAAAATCTATTTTTGCCAAAGACTCATAAACTTGAATGGTTTTCTTAAGACTTTCCTTTTTGTAAATATTTTTATTAATTTTTATCTCCATCACACTTAAACATTTTACAATATTCTGAATTTTTTTCTTTTAAAATCTCATTATTAACTGCTTTGTGAACATTATCATTAGAATTTATCTCCTCCCATGTTTTACAAATTCCTTTTGGATCATTTATCTTAACCTGAGAATGACTTTCTTCCCAAGTTTTACAGATTCCTTTAGGGTCATTTATTCTAGGAGCTTCAACTCGACCATAAAGAGCGGAAGTCACGATTATTTCTCTAATCTTTTTATTTTCTTCAGATATTTTTAACCTTAAGCTTGCATTAATAAGCTCATTTTTAAACTCATCTATTATTTTTTCCAAATCTTCGTTTTCTTTTTTTGACTTTATTTTAACCTGAATTTTTCCATCTTCAAAATTATCTAAAAAAATATAGTAATTATCTAAAAAAACATAAGCTGTTCCAAAAATAGCTCTTAATGAATAAACTTTTGTATCTATAGTTATTATTTCCATAATTAAAGAGGATTACTTACCTTACAACACAACATATACCCTGTTTGAGCTGAAGTTAACATTTCTGTAACATAATATCCTGCTGGACAAGCAGTTGTTGTTGCTGCCCCAAAAGCCACTAATTGACAAACACTATCAACATAATCTTTTGTCGCTATAGTTTTTCCTATATCAGAAGAATCTGTTGACGTTTGAGAAATAATTTTTCCGAAAATAGAACTATTGCCATTTGGATTAACATAATAAGCTTGATTACTAGAATCATATAATATCGGAACGGTTAAAGTCCCTGATTTTATTTGAGCAGCAGCACTTGTATTAAGAGGAATAAAATAAGAGCTCGGCATAGTAGTTGTTGGTTCAGACCATCCAAAAACCATATAAGAGGTAAAAAAAATCGCTGAGATAAGAATGGAAAAAATTAATACTTTTTTCTTGTTCATATTTATATTTTTATTTATTATATTTTAATATATTTTACCATTTAAAAATAAAAAAGTAAACTATTTCCTTACCTTAGGAGTCACCCAAAATCCCATATATTTTCCAAAAAGCCAATGAGCTTGAGCGTTTAAAGCTGGAATTGCTGAAAAGAAAATCATTACAAAAGGAATAAGCGCCCATTCTAAAACCATTAAGACATATCTAATTTTTGGTTGTTTAATTTTAGGAGCTGGAATTAAAATCATACTGATATATATAGAACCAATTAATCCAAGCATAGCGAGTGTCATGATAAGACTTGTTACTCTTGGCAAGTTATGCGCCATTAAGGTATGAGTAAAAGCTTCTCCTCCTAAAAAAAGTGGAAGCCAACCTAAAAGAAAAATTAGAATAGAAGAAGTGGCCCAAGTTAAATGTCCTTCAATTAAATCAAACCCCATTGATATTTTCTTTTTAAATGGCACTGTTTTTGTTTTTAAAGAGCCGAATAAAAAGAAAGGAATTTCTCCCACTCCATAGGCCCATCTTTTTTGCTGTTTAAAAACATTTCTAAGAGTTGTTTTGAAATCTTCTGCGCAATTTGCATCCATTGATACTGGATAAAACATTGGCGTTGTTCTATAGTCTCCATCATATTCAAAAAAACATTGCCAAAAAATTCTTGAATCATCAGAAACAACATTTGTTTGTTTGAAATCAACATCAACAAGCGCCTTTAAAGGCATTGAATGAGAAGAAAAAGTAATTAACTTTTCTGGTCTTTCTTGATTCATAGTTTGCCAAAAAGTAGATGACCAAGAAAAAATTCTTGATACTGGCGGTGTCTGCCAAATATTATTCAAATAAAGTGGAATTGGCTGATAACTAGTTTTTAAAGGTTTTTCTACTGTTAAATAATAATGGGTTAAAATAGCAAAATAATTTATAGCAACACAACAATCAATATCAAAAGAAGAGACAATAACGTTTTCTTGCGGGATATTTAATTCGTTTATTAGCTTAACCGCATTTCTTGAAATAAAAGTTCCATTAGATCCATGACCTGCTATCTCCCCTTCAATATCTTCTGGATGACAAGTTATTAAAAGTTTGAAGAAAACTCCATCAAATTCTTCCTTAATAATTTTAGAAATTTCTTTTACTCTTTCTTTTTCTCTTCTTTCGAATCCAAGAGCAATAATCATCTTATCTTTAGGATAATTTTGCATAGATAAACAATTCAAAGTATTCCTAACAACTTCTATAGGCTCTCCATAGGTTGGAAGAATTATTAAATGATAAATCTCATTATAAGATTTAATTTTAAGTCCATTATTAGGAACAATATTTTTTATTTCTGAAAGCCAATCTTTTTTTTGATTCTCTATCATTTTCTTATAAGCTGAATTCAAATAAAAACCAAAATAAACAGCTCTAAAAATCCAGTAAGTATCATAGACAATAATAAAAAGAGCCACATAAAATGGAATATAAAAAGAAAGAATAATTGCTAAAATTAAAGTTCCGAAACTTAAAATTCCAGGAAGCATTTCAAAAGCTCTGTAAATAAATCTATCTTTTTTACTTTTAAGATCAGAGGCTTTCCCAATTTTTAACGAATTTAAATAATTCATATTATGTCTTCAATAACATAAAAATTGCTTAAATTCAATAAAAATGTATGAAAAAAGAGGAGACCGAGAATGATTCTATGAAAATCTTTTTTTCTCCTCTTTACGTGTCATTAAAGGAATTTTATTTGTTTTTTTAAACCTCCCGAACAAATGTTCTTGTTCAAGAATAGCGGTTATAGGAAAATTTGTCAAAAAATAATGGTGACCCCACGGGGAATCGAACCCCGATTGCCAGGTTGAAAACCTGATGTCCTAACCGTTAGACGATAGGGCCAATACGTCTTTTTTTATATCAGAAAATTATAAAAAAAGCAAATAAAAAAATGAGAACGTTTACTTATTCAAGCAAACAATTCTCATTAATGTACTCATTTAAAATTTGGACAATTTTTTCTGCGTCAGGATTTGCTTTAGAAACCCCTACGTAAAATAGTTCTGAACCAACTTTAAAATAAGTAACTTCTCCACTTTTAAGCTCCTCTTTAAAAAGATTTTCACCACTGTAGATGCTATACAGGAAATAGTCTGCTTCGCCTGAAAGAAGAACTTCTTTAGCTTCGTCAGGGTTTTTGACTACTAAAAGATTATGATTCTCTTTTATGAGAGCATCAATCTTCTCTCCATAACTATCACCTAGAGTGATAACACCTTTTTTCAAATTAAGAGCGTCTTCAAGTGTTAATAGACTTCCATCGGTAGTAAAAATACCAATTGGGTCTAAAAGATAAGGTTTAGAATACAAAAGATATTCTTGTCGTTCTTCTGTTTTGTAAACAGCGACAATAATGTCTATCTCTCCTGTCTTAGCTTTTTCCTGAACAACATCCCAAGCTCCTTTATACTGAGAAAACACTTGGTAATCAGAAAGGGCATTCTTTACAAGATCTGGGCCAATACCAACGATAGTTTTTGAATCGTAATACATTACTGGCGACCAAGCTTCATGTCCAGAAACAATCAAGATTTCTTCCTGAGGTGTTGCAACAGATGCCATGGCAAAAGCCGAAACTAACAAGATTCCTATTAATAAAGGAATCCACGCCACCTTTACTTTTCGTTTCATTTTAACCACTTAAATACTAACAAAAAAAATTAAAAAATCAAGAGTTTTATTGATAAAAAACATGATTTGCCATATGATAAACATATGAAAATACTTTCTATCGAGACAAGTTGTGATGATACAGGAATTGCTATTCTTGAACAAAATAAGAAAATAAAAGTACTTGCAGACTATCTGTCTTCTCAAAATGATATTCATTCTAGTTACGGAGGAATTCATCCAAGTATAGCAAAAAGAGAACATACAAAAAATATCTTCCCTGTTTTTATGTCTTCGTTAAAAAAAGCTCATCTACTTAAAAAAGGGAAAACCGAAATAAATCCTGAGACTGATATTATTTTAGAAAGATACCCAGAACTTTTAGAAGAATTAAAATATTTCTTTAATAATTATGAAAAACCAGATCTTCAAAAAATTGCTGTGACTACAGGTCCCGGACTAGAACCTTGTCTTTATGTCGGAATAAATTTTGCCAAAGCTTTAGCTATAAATTGGGACATTCCTTTAATTCCTGTCAACCACATTGAAGCACATATTTTAGTAAATTTTATAAACGAAATCAAAGAAGATGTCTTTCCTGCACTTTCTCTTATTTTATCTGGAGGAAACACAAAACTATTTTTAATGCAAAAAATTGGAGTTTACAAAGAACTTGGATCAACTAGAGATGATGCAATTGGAGAATGTTTTGATAAGTCTGCAAGATTATTAAATCTTCCCTACCCTGGAGGAGTAGAAATAGCTAATAGAGCAAATAAAGTTAAAAAAAGTCAATTTAAACTTCCCCGTCCAATGATTAATTCAAATGATTATGATTTTAGTTTTTCTGGACTTAAAACAGCTATTTTCTACGAATTAAAAGATAGAAAACTAAGCAAAAAAGAAGTAAACGAAATGTGCTTTGAAATAGAAAATGCCATAAAAGATGTTTTGATTAAAAAAACAGAGAAAGCACTTTTAGAATTTAACCCAAAATCAATTTTTATCGGTGGAGGTGTCTCCGCTAATAAAAAAATTCAAAAAGCTTTGAAAGACTTATCTAAAAAATATAAAATAAAAATATATATTCCAAAATATACTACCGATAATGCGGTAATGATTGGTGTCGCTGCCCTCCTATCGCCTAAATCTATTAATTATGATAATCTGAAAGCAAATAGTAATTTAAATTTAAATGACTGAATTTTCTCAAATTTTAACTTATACTTTATTCGCTATTTTGCCAGGAATTGTTTGGCTTTTCTTTTTTTTGAATAAAGATAATAAGCCAGAACCAAAAAAAATTATTTTAAAAGTCTTTACTGTCGGAATGATAGTTACCATCCCTGTTTTTCTAATAGAATATAGTTTAATTTATCTTTTAGACACTTTAAATCTAAGCTCTGGTTTATATAATTTTATCCAATATTTTTTTATAGTTGCTGTAGCGGAAGAACTTTTTAAATATTTAGCTTTTAGATTTACAGCTCTAAAATCTCAATTTTTAGATGAATCTTTAGACGTCCCTATGTATATGATTGTTTCTGCTCTTGGTTTTGCTACTGCTGAAAATATAATTCTTTTTTCTCAAAAAAGTTTTACCTTTCTTTTAGAGCCAGCTAATCTTGCTCTTGTAAGATTTATTGGAGCTAATTTTCTTCATGCTCTTTGTTCTGGTATCTTTGGATTCTATATTGCTATATCTTTTTATAGAACAAATAAAAGATTTTTTCTTTTTTGGGGAGGCTTTTTGATAGCCGTAATTATTCATGGAGTCTTTGATTTTTTCTTAAAATACTCTATAATAGAACATGGAGGCGAGACAGAATTAACATCAATGGTTGTTTTCGTTCTTGCCGCACTAATTATTTCGTATATTCTTTTAGGGCAAGCCCTTAAAAAATTAAAAAGGTTAAATAGTATTTGCAAAATATGAAAAAAGAAGAAACCCAACAAATTAAATTTGAAACAAATAATGAACCAGGAGAATTAATTGTTGATGTTTACGAAACTGATAAAGAAGTTGTCGTAGAATCAGCCATTGCTGGAGTTACTGCAGAAGAACTAGACATCTCTCTAGAGCAAGATATTTTAATAATAAAAGGAGAAAGAAAAGATCCTGCCGAAGCAGATGAAGACAAAAATTATTTTGTTAGAGAATGTTTCTTCGGACCTTTTGAAAAAGAAATAATTCTTCCTAAAGAAGTTGACACTTCGCAAATTAAAGCAAAAATGAAAAACGGACTTCTTGTTATCAGACTTCCTAAGGGAAGAGAAAATGATTCTCAAAAAATAGAAATAAAATAACGGCTTTAAGCCGTTTTTTTAATGTGCCGAGAGAGGGAGTCGAACCCTCACACCCGAAGGCATATGCTCCTAAGGCATACGTGTCTGCCAATTCCACCATCTCGGCATAATAAAGACCCTAAATAGGGTCTTTTATTAATAAATTATATATAGCATATTATCCAACGACTGACAATACGATTCCTGGTAAAGCCTTTGCAAGTAAAGCAACAACTATACCAACAGCTGCATATAAAACTTTGTTTTTTGCTCCTTCTAATTTTGTAGCATCTCCTCCTGAATTCATGTATAGGAAGGCTGCCCAAACAATCATACCAACAGCTACCGCCATTATAACTATAAATGCCCAATCCACAACGTTATATATTGTATTTATAAGACAACAAGTTCCACACTCTGGTGTTGATACAAAGTTACATGTAGTTGAACAAGAAGTGTAACCCTTTGAGGTCATCATGTTTAAAACACTTGATGATAACTGACAAGACTCATTATTGGCTGCTAAAACACCTGTAAAAGGTATTGCCATTACTCCTAATAATAAAACTGTTGAAAATATTTTTTTGAAATTCATTTTGTTTAAAAATAATTTATAATTAATAACGACCTTTTATTTTACAAAATTTGTAACAATACCTGTAACGGCATTTGCTAGTAAAATAATCACTAATCCAACCATTGCCCATTTTATTATATCTTGGGCTTTCTTAACATTGTCAGCGTTTTCGCTTGAAGAAACCATCATTATTCCTGCAACTACAATAAATAGAACTGCAAGACCTCCTCCCACTGTTGATAACCAAGTAGTAACATTTTTTAAAGTATCAGTTACTTCATCTGCGAAAGCAACAATAGGTAAAAATGTTAATCCTGTTAATATTACTCCTTTTATTTTATTATTCATATTTTTATTTTATAAAACCTGATAATATATCAACTAATGATTTTGCTAATAAAATTGTTAAAATTCCAATCGCAGTGTAAATTAAAACATGTTGTGCGGTTAAAATTTTTGATGGATTTCCATTAGCAGTCATAAACATTATTCCTCCAATAACAAACATTAATGGAGCTAAGACTAATCCTATATTAAGCATCCACTCAGCGATTTTATCAATCAGTTCAGAAAAATTATTCATTGGCACAGGATTCACTAATCCTCCCCCCTCTGCAGTGATTGTCTGCTCTGTTGAAAATACAAATGGATCATCATCTTCATCATCATCTTCATTTGTATAAACAGGGGTATCATCTTCTTCTGTTTCTATAGAAGTTGGACAACTTGAACTGCAATAATATTTTTGATCCCCTAAAGATTCTGGATAACATTTTTGAGTACCTGAAGGACAATTACATGGATCACTAAAAACACTATAATACGTTCCTATTTCGCAATAACATTTTGTTCTGCAAACATAACTAGAATTTTCATCACAAGCCACTGTTCCAGATGGACATCCTGAAGGACAATAAGTTCCAAACTCATTATAAGTATAAGAAGTGTTTGTTTCGCAAACAGCAAAAACATTCAAACCTGCAAACATTAATACACTAGCTATAAAAAATATTATTTTGTTTTTCATTTTTTAAAAATTAACGCAAAATGATAATTTCCTAAATCTAAATCTTTTTCTAAATTTAAACCTAATTCTTTTGTTATTTCAAAAACTTCTTCTTTTGAAACGACTTTTTCTTTTGGCCCCATATTATCAAACTTCTTCCAATCAATAATGAGCACGTGTCCCCCTTCTTTCAAAAGTCTTTCAACTTCTTCTAAAACTTTCTTTTTATCATTAATTTCAAATAAAATATTTGATAAAATAATAAAATCTATTTTATTGTCTCCTATTTTAACACCTTTTTCTGCATCTGCCAATAGAAGTTCAACATTATAGATCCTACTACTGTCTAATTTGCTCCTAAGGGCTGAGAGAGCTTCTTCTTTAATGTCTAAAGCATAAACTTTTCCATTCTCTAATTTTTCTGAAAGAGGTAAAACCCATCCTCCAGAACCAGAACCAATATCTAAAGCAACCATATCTTTTTTTAAAAAAGTTAACTTTTCTATTGTTTCTTTTGGGTTTAGAAAATTTGGTATCATAAGGTTGTCGCAGAAACAACTTTGTCTTCTGCTCTTAATCTCATTATTTTAACTCCTTGAGTATCTCTACCTAATTTAGGGATACTAGATATTTTTGTTCTTATAGTCTGTCCTTTTTGAGAAATTACAAGTAAATCTTCTTGATCTTTAATTATTTGAGGTTTTACAATGCCTCCAGTTTTAGTAGTTGTTTTTGCAATTTTAATTCCTGTTCCCCCTCTTTTTTGTACTTTGTAATCCTCAAGAGCCGTTATCTTACCATAACCATTCTCAGACAAAACAAGAAGTCCTGCATCCTGATTTTCTTTTGAAACAACTATAATTCCAACAACTTTATCATTTGCTCTTAATCTAATTCCTCTAATACCAGAAGCTTGACGTCCCATAGCTCTTACGTCAGACTCTTTAAATCTAATGGACATTCCCTTTTGAGTAGCAATTAAGATATCATCTCCTTCGTTTATTCTTCTAACTTCACATAAGGCATCGTCTTTCTTTAAAGAAATAGCAATAAGTCCTGTTCTTCTAACATTTTCAAAATCTTTTAGCTTTGTTTTTTTAGTAACTCCTTTTTCGGTAGTCATTATAAGGAAACCGTTTGTATCTTCGTTTTTATTTAAAGCTAAAATAGATAAAATCTTATCACTAGGAGCTATTTCAAGAAAGTTCATTATTCCTTTCCCTTTGTTCGCTCTAATTCCTTCAGGAACTTCATAAACTTTTGTTCTAAAAACCTTTCCTGAATCAGTAAAGAAGAAAAGAGTATCATGAGTATTAACTGTTAGAAGATGATCTATTTCATCTTCTTCTCTTGTTTTCATTCCCATTGTTCCTACGCCTCCTCTTTTTTGTTTTTTATACTCATCAGGATTCATTCTCTTAATATAGCCTCCTTTAGTCAAAGTAATAATAGCTTCTTCTTCTGGAACTAAATCTTCTATTGAAATTTCTCCTGCTTTTTGAGGAATAATTATAGTTTTCCTTTCATCACCATAACTTTCTTTTACTCCTGCTAATTCTTCTTTAATAACTTCTCTCTGTCTTTCTTCGCTCTTTAAAATCAACTCTAAGTCTTTAATAGTTTTTAAAATTTGCTTAAGCTCATCTTCAATTCTTTGTTTTTCAAGCTTAGCTAATTGATGTAATTTAATTTCCAAAATTGCCTCTGCTTGAGGAATTGATAATTCAAATCTTTTAACTAAATTATTTTTTGCGTCTTCTTTTGTTTTAGAAGATCTAATAGTTTCAATTACCTCATCAATTCTACCAAGAGCAATCATGAGTCCCTCTAAAATGTGAGCTCTTTCTTTCGCTTTAGCTAGATCAAAAGTAGCTCTTCTTAAAAGAACATCTATTCTATGTTTTAAATATTCTTCTAAAACTTCTTTAAGATTTAAAAGTTTTGGTTCTATTCCATCAATCAAAGCAATCATATTTAAATGAAATGTCTTTTGAAGATCTGTATATTTATACAAAGAATTCAAAATCTTTTTAGGAATTACTCCGCGATGAAGATCTATCGTAATTCTCATACCATCTTTATCAGACTCATCAGTAATATTTTTGATCCCTTCAATTCTTTTTGTTTGTACTAAGTTAGCAAAATGAGTAATTAAAATAGACTTATCAACTTGATAAGGAATTTCTGTAATAATTAACTGTGTTCCTCCTTTTTCTTTTTCTATAATATCAACCTTACCTCTTGTTAAGAAAGAACCTCTTCCTTGCATATAAGCAGATTGTATTGCTTGCTCATCATAAATAAATCCTCTTGTTGGAAAATCTGGCCCTTTAATAAATTTAAAAATTTCTTCTGGACTAGCTTCTCTTTTATCAACCAAATAAATTAAAGCATCACAAATCTCATTCAAATTGTGAGGTGGAATGTTGGTCGCCATTCCAACAGCAATACCAGTTGCTCCGTTTAAAAGTAAGTTTGGCATTGGAGAAGGTAAAACCTTTGGTTCGGTTCTAGTACTATCATAGTTATCCATAACATCAACCGTTTCTTTTTCAATATCACGAAGCATATCTTCTCCTATTTTTTCCAATTTACACTCTGTATACCTTTGAGCTGCTGGTGGATCTCCATCAATAGAACCAAAGTTTCCCTGCCCTCTAATTAAAGGGTATCTTAAAGAAAAATCTTGGGCCATTCTAACAAGGGCCCCATAAACTGATGAATCTCCGTGTGGATGGAATTTTCCTAAAACCTCTCCAGTAACCGCAGCTGATTTTCTAAATTTTGTATCGTGTCTTGCCCCCATTCCATACATTGCGTAAAGAATTCTTCTTTGAACAGGTTTAAGACCATCTCTTACATCAGGAAGCGCACGAGAAACAATAACAGACATTGCATAATCAATGTAACTGTCTTTCATCTCTATTCCTATTTCCCTGATTTTAATTTTTCCAATGTTATTGATTGCGTTTTCTTCTTCTGGCATATATTATTTTTTATTTAAAACAATGATTTCTGCTTCTTCTCTTCCCTCTAAATCTTTTTGTTGAACCTTGTAATAATCAACAGAATCTTTGTTATTTTCTCCTAATCTCTTTAAGAATAGTTCTGGATTTTCGTAATTCATAGGAATTATTATTGAAGGTTCAATTTGCTTAATCATTTTTGTTTTATCGTCTTCTCCTCCTTCAATAAAGAGGACGTTCACTGTTCCTAAATTTTTAAGGTCTTCTTCTGAAAGTTCATTATTTTGAATAACTCCTAAGTGACAAAGTTTAACTCCTTCTCCCTTTATAATATAAATAAGCCCTCCTGCTTTTAGCGGAATTGCTTGTATATAGACATCTTTAACTTCGTATTCACCAGCAGAAGAAACTGTAAAAACTTTTTCTTTGCTATGTTTGATGTCATGAGTTAGAAGTAAAATATTTGTATCCTTCTTAGGATAAGTTTCATCAACTGGGTCGATAATGATCGAAACTGGGTCTTGAGTTTTTTCGTTAATAATTATTTCGAAACAAGTTTTGCCGTGCCAATATATTTTCATAATTGATTTAAAATTTAATTAATTGGAGCGGGCGAGCAGAATCGAACTGCCGTTTCAACCTTGGCAAGGTTATGTAATAGCCACTATACGACGCCCGCTTAAGTCATGTGCTGAAGCTCGGAATCGAA
Organism: Minisyncoccota bacterium; assembly: GCA_028708155.1. Lineage (GTDB taxonomy): Bacteria > Patescibacteriota > Minisyncoccia > Minisyncoccales > Minisyncoccaceae > JAAZMU01. The sequence goes on from JAQVZN010000006.1 coordinate 15,836, forward strand.
CCGAGATGGCATGTTTTTCAGACATGTGCCGTGACCGACTTGGCTACTTCAGCAGGAAATCTTGGTGGACGCATCAGGACTCGAACCTGAAACCTTCT